>DAOUSP010000213.1 GCA_030627155.1 Candidatus Aminicenantota bacterium | reverse complement strand
TATCTGAGAAAAATCGTATTTTTCTTGCTATTTTTTTTATTTTTATTTTTTTTCTTGGATTTTCTCTTTTTGTCAACCTTCCTTCACTTCAAGGAAATTTCCTCTTTGCCGATGAAGCGATTTATTACTCTATGGCTCAGAGTCTTGCCCATGATGGCGACCTGGAGTATTCAAAAAGAGATCTCAACAGGTATTACCAAACCTTCGATTCAGGACCTCTGGGAATCTTTCTAAAAAAAGGGGAAAATGGAAAGATATTTTTCGCTAAATCTTTCGCTTATCCTCTTTTCGTAGCTCCTTTCGTTAGGATATTTGGTGTGAATGGTTTTCTTGTTTTCCACGCTATTCTTCTCTTCCTTCTTCTTTTAATGGGATATAGTTATTTTTCCCTCTCTAATAGCCCTCTCCTTTCTTTTCTTTCGATTCTCACGTTTTTTTTCGCTTCAGTAGCATGTGTGTATTATATATGGATTTCGCCTGACTTTTTTAACCTTTTCCTGGTTTTTGCAGTTCTATTCCTCTTGCACTACAAGCAGCGTTACCGTGATGCTATCAATCTCGAGGCAAAGACTCCTTTTCAAAATTTTCTTCTTTCTGATTCGTCAGACTATCTTGCTTCTATCCTCGCAGGAATTGCCGTATTTTCTAAGCCTCCGAACATTGTTCTTCTTGGACCTCTCGTGTTTTATCCTTTAATCAGGAAAAAGTTCGGCAAAACTTTTCTTGTAATCGTTCTTTTTGCAATAACTTCCTCTTTATTTTGGGGAGTTAACTACTTACATACAGGAGACTGGAACTATCAGGGAGGGGAGCGAAAAACCTTTTATTTTTCCTATCCATTGGAAAGAGAGAATTTCACATTTGATTCAATTGGCCGGGAAATGACGTCTGCAGGATATGGCTCCAAACATCTACTGCCTGCCAAAGTGACGTTTTACAATATGTTTTATTATTTTTTCGGGCGGTTTACAGGAATTATTTGGTATTTTTTCCCAGCATTTCTTTTTCTGGTTGTATTTATCCTTCAGAAAAAAAGATGGGACCAATGGCTTATTTTTACTGTATTATCTGCAGAAATTCTCATCTATATCACCCTGATGCCGGACAATTATGCAGGTGGAGGTGGTGCTTTAGCTAACAGGTATTTTCTAAATATCTATCCTTTTTTTCTCTTCCTTCTCCCAATGCGCCGTAATTTCAAAGAAATCGCTTTATGCTGGATAATGGCATCTATTTTCATATCTCAGATTTTCTTGAGCCCTTTCATGAGTTCTCATTATCCATCAACACATGCAAAGAAGTTGCCTTTTAAAATACTCCCTGTAGAACTGACTCTTGTCAATAATCTGCCTACAAATACTAATCCCAAAGCATTCCGCCAGGAAGTTGGAATTCCCCCTCACATAGGATGGCTGCATTTCCTGGATGACAATTTCCACCCTAAACTCGAGCCGACCGGGTTCTGGACAAAAGGTTCCCATACAGCAGAAATGATTCTCAAGACTTATTATCCTGTGAAAACACTCAGGTTCCACCTTCTTAATAATCCTCGAAAAAGAAATAAACTCACAGTAAAAGTAGGGAACAAGAAACAGACTATACTTCTCGGACAAAAGCAGAGAGGGACACTTTCCTTCTCGCCTGGCAATGGGTTTCAGATAAAAGCCATTCATCTTTATAAAATAAAAATCAAAGCTTCCAAAGGAGCTATCCCTTACCTTGAAGACCAGAAGTCTGATGAGAGGCGATTCCTTGGTGTTTTCTTTGAAATAGAGATAATCCCAGAAGACTGATGTGCGGCATTTGTGGAATCGTTCAAGCTAAAAATGAAACCCCAATCCCTAATTCACTCCTTCGCGCGATGTGCCAGACGATCGTCCATCGCGGACCTGATGATGAGGGAATTTTCATAGAAAAGAAAGCCGCTCTCGGCACCAGGCGTCTAAGTATTATCGATGTAGAAGGAGGCCACCAGCCTTTATCCAATGAAGATGGCTCCATATGGATCGCTCACAATGGAGAAGTTTACAACTTTCCTGAGCTGCGAAAAGAGTTAATTTCCCGTGGCCACACATTCTCCACCAGAACAGATACAGAAACCATAATCCATTGTTACGAGGAATGGGGAGATACTTTTGTAAATAAACTCCGTGGCATGTTTGTTTTTGCTTTATGGGATCGCCGTAAAGAACGATTGATTTTGGTGCGTGACCGGATCGGCATCAAGCCCCTTTATTACACTCTCCTCGACGATAAAACTCTTGTATTTGGCTCAGAGTTGAAATCCATCCTTATTCACCCTGATGTCAGGAGAACCTTATCCACTCATGCTTTGGACCTTTTTTTAACTTTGGAATATATTCCTGCACCTTTTTCAATATTTAAAAATATTTTCAAGCTTGCTCCAGGATATTTACTGATTTATGAGAACGGAACAGTTAGCCTAAAAAAATACTGGGATATTCAGCCAAATAAACAACCTGAAATAAAATTTTCTAAGGACAACCTTTCTTCTGTAATGGATGAACTATATTCCTTGCTTAAAGAGTCAGTTAGTTTAAGATTGATTAGTGATGTCCCTCTTGGTGCTTTCCTCAGCGGCGGGATCGATTCTTCTACAATTGTTGGGCTCATGAGAGAATTAGGAGCATCGCCTTTAAAGACATTCTCAATTGGTTTTGAAGATGCCTCTTACAATGAGCTTGAACATGCCCGCCGTATTGCTCAAAAGTTCAATACAGATCATGAAGAATTCATCCTCCGCCCGCAAATATTAGACCTCACGGAAAAACTCATTCAGCATTTAGATGAGCCCCTCGGCGACTTTTCGATCTTTCCCACTTTTCTTGTATCCAAAATGGCACGCTCTCATGTGAAGGTCATTTTATCAGGCGACGGGGGCGATGAACTCTTTGGAGGTTATGAACACTACCAGGCACAAAAAATATCACAACTGAATTCCTCAAGTCTTTT
>DAOUSP010000072.1 GCA_030627155.1 Candidatus Aminicenantota bacterium | reverse complement strand
ATAAAATATTTACTTCTTGAAGTTACCAGTAAACCGCTGTCCCCTCCTCACTCCTCATTCCTTTCCCGTCATTGCAAGCGACTGTAAGGAGCGCAGCAATCTCGTTTCCATCTAGCTGGTCTAGCAAGTCTATCTCTTCTGTCTTTTTCACTCTTCACTCCTTACTCCTCACTCCTCACTCGTTTAGCTGGTCTATTGAAAATCACAGGTAAATTTATTATGATATCCCCTGTTGTTCTTTTACTGGGAAGTCGTCCAATGGTAGGACACATGACTCTGGATCATGGAATCGGGGTTCGAATCCCTGCTTCCCAGCCAGTCTGATTGTCTTGATTTCTCCTGGCAGATTTGAATGAACCAGGATGACAACACCTGTTGTCTTGTTATTCTGGTAAATGTCATCTTCTGTTTTCGCTTTTCAAAAGATAGTCTGTCTCTCCTCTCATTTTCTTATTAATAATTGGAATTGGATTTAGGAAAATTAACTTCAGAAAAGAAAAAACGGTGCAAATCAGGCTTTCTTCGTTAGCTCTTCCAAATCAGCTTCTGAAGGCCGGTTGGGAATAACTGCAATCGTCTTACCCTTGAATTTGAATATCTCTTTGTCGTCATCGGTAATTTCTCCAATCACCTCTGCCTTTACCCTTTTGGACCGGATAGCTGCTAATACTTCAGCAACATCTTTTTCTTCCACTTGGACTGCCATCCTCCCCTGGGTTTCGCAGATCATGATTTCTTCTGGTGTGAGATTTTCCACCCTGGTAGGGACGTTGGTTAAATCCACTATTGCGCCAAAGCCTCCGTACCTTGCTGACTCACAAACAACTGCACCGATGCCGGCCGCTCCCAAATCAGAGCAGGCCTTAACCTTACCAGTCCGAAACGCAGCCAGGCTTGCTTCCATGATTTGCCTTTCCTCTTCAAACAGGGCTACGGCAGGCGTCATCTCCTGAACAAGCCCAGCCCTGTACAGAGTGTCGTTGCCATCATTGCCGGTTTCTCCTAAAAGGATGATTTTGTCTCCGGCTGATTTAGCTGGTTTTGTCAGCGGCTTTTCAGTTGTCAACTTACCTATTACAGAAACGACAACCGCTGGAACAATGTCTGAAAATGATGTTGAAAAACCACCGCCGATGATAAAGACGTCCATGACCCTGCACATATCATTGAGGCCTTTGACCATCAAATCAACTCTTTCTTTACTTGTCATTTCGATGCAGGTCCCGCAGGTGCATTTTCCATCAAATCCACAGGGACCGACAATCACTTTTTCATGTAAAGGTCGTGTTCCGATGAAATTCATGAGAAAAATTGGTCGTGCACCCATAGCAACAACATCCCTCATCGCTCCACTGGCTCCGGTTGCAGCAGCATCATAAGGCCTCGGCACACAAGGAGAACAATGGCTTTCCATTTTGCCAACAAACGATCCTTCTGTTTCAGGAAAATTGAAGACAGCTGCATCATCTCCCGGGCCGACAACCAAAGCATTAGGAAAGCTCTTGCTGACCCGGCTGTTCAATGTTTTGATTGCTTCAAAGTCAATCGCCTTATCGATGTTGTGATGCAGGTGCAAAAATAATGCGTGCATCAATGCCTTTTCAATCGAGTTCATTTATTAACCTCCTTAAGATTAAAATTTTTCAAAATTATATTTATTCTCACTATTTCCTTAGCTTGTTTAGTGTTGCATCTCGAGTATATATTGACATAATCTTTTGATCTTAGCCAGAATGGAATCGGGGTTCAAATCCCTGCTCCCCAGCCACTCTTTCTGTTTAGTCCTAAAAAACACAATGTTTTAAAGCCATTAATTCTTTCATAAATAAAAACAGAATGATATAGTTGATTTTGGATTTATTTGGTTTTTACAGAGAGGTGACTATGTGTAAAAGATTAATTATTCGAGTTTTACTAATTTCTCTTCTAAGCATTACATCACTCCTGGCTCAAGAGGGGCTTATTCAAGAATTTCCACTCATACACAACAATATAACACTTAACAGGCTCGCTAAACCAGGCACTCCTTTTGATAAGGTTGGCCGCAGATTTGCTATCCTGGGTGATGAGTCGGGCTCATTCGAGGCCTGGGCTTATCCTCTTAAACTATTCCGGAATTTCAGCTTTTCCTTTTTTGTTAAGGAATCTACACGGCCGATTCATGCGAGTGATATCGTCCGCTCTATTTCAGTTTCACCAGAAGCAACTATCCTTACATATACCTATCAATCCTTTACCGTTAAAGCAATCTATGTCACTTCAGTGGACCAACCTGGTGCTTCGATCTTCTTAAAAGTTGACTCCAGTGTTCCTCTTACAATTGTCTGTGGATTTTTGCCTGTTCTTCAACCGATGTGGCCTGCAGGAATTGGCGGCCAGTACGCCTACTGGAACAACAATCTAAAAGCATATATCCTGTCAGAGCCAACTGGAAAAAACTATGCAATTGTCGGCTCTCCTGCAGCTTCAGGCATTTCATATACACCTGCACATATGCTTTCTGATACCCCAAGCGAATTCAAAATAGAAATCCCTGACCCAAAAAAAATCCATAATAAATACATCCCAATCTACATTGCAGGCGGCCAAGGCGAAAGGGCAAGCATTCAAAAGACATATGAATATTTCATAAATAATCCTGAAGACCTTTACCTGAAAACCCAAGAATATTACTGCAAGCTTCGAGAAAACACTCTACGGATTAAAACCCCAGATAAACGGCTGAACTTGGCTTTTGAGTGGGCAAAAGTGGCTTTCGATAACCTCATCGTGGAAAATCCAGATTTAGGGAAAGGCCTGGTAGCAGGACTTGGTGCTTCAGGCACGAGCGGCCGCCCTGGATTCGGCTGGTTTTTTGGAGGCGACGCATACATAAACTCATTTAGTATCAACAGCTACGGAGATTTCAATAATGTTCGGGATGCTTTAGCCTTCATGGAAAAATGGCAGCGCTCAGATGGAAAAATGGCACATGAATTATCCCAGGCAGCCGGATACATCGACTGGTGGAAGGACTATCCTTACGGCTATATTCATGGAGATACAACCCCATATTACATCGTTGCTGTATACGACTATGTAAAAATGAGCGGAGACACAGAATTCTTGAAATCGAGCTGGAGTTCTTTAAATCGAGCATTTGAATGGTGTCTTTCTACGGATGCAAACCGCGACGGGTTAATGGACAACAAAAAAGCTGGATTGGGAGCTCTGGAATATGGGGCATTAACAGGTATTGAGACAGATGTTTATTTAGCTGCAATCTGGACACAAGCAGCATATTCAATGCAACAGCTTTCAAAGATTATCGGTGACAAGGCCTCTGTCAAAAAAGCTGGTGTTTGTTTCCAAAAAGCCAAGGCGGCTTTTGATGCGCGGTTTTGGGATGAAGAAACAAAATTTTACTCCTATGCATTTAACGCTCAAAACACACATGTGAAAGATATCTCGCCATGGAATTCCCTTGGCCTTATGTGGAGGCTTGGAACATATGAACGCCGTCTTCATTCTCTGGAAAAACTTCTTTCTTCGGACCTTAACACAGATTGGGGAATACGAAGTATTTCGGAGAAAAGTTCTTTCTTCCAGCCTTTAAATTACAATTACGGAGCAGTCTGGCCATTTCTGACAAGCTGGGTCACAACCGCACTATACAAAAATCACATGCCGCTTCAAGGGTTCACTCTCCTTTGCACTACAGCTCAACACACTTTTAACCACGGTCTCGGGACAATCACAGAAGTTTTTTCTGGAATACATCATATCTGGCCGCAAGAAGCCGTGGCACATCAAGGATTTTCTTCTGCAGGAGTAATCCTTCCTTTTGTGCGTGGACTCTTAGGCCTTGAAGGTGATGCATTAAATAATAAAGTCTTTTTCGCACCCCAATTCCCTCCTAACTGGGAACATGTGGATATAGGGCCATATAAAATCGGAAAAGCTCGGTTTTTTTTCAAATATTGCCACACTAAAGACGTTATAGATGTAAACATTCGCACAGAAAACGCACACGGTTTTGTTCTTCACTTCTCCCCTGCTCTTGAAAGAGGAAGTAAAATTCTTAATATTAAAGTCAATGGAAGGTCCTCAAACTTCAAGATAAAAACCGAGGGACAGGTAATATTTCCTTTAGCTGAAATCCCTGTTGATGACGCCCCCCTGGAGATTTCAATGAAATTTGTGCCAACCCTTGAAATCTGCCCTGTAATTCCAGAAACAAAACCAGGAGAAAGGAACAAAGGCATAAAAATTATTTCCACACAAAGAGACGAATCTACTTTGAGAGTTAATGTTGAAGGGCTTTCAGGAAGCCAATATGCTTTAGGTGTCCGTAACATAGAGTTATTAGAAAGCATTGAAGGGGCAAAACTCGAAGGAGGAAAATTGAAATTTCAAATCCCTGGCCCTAAAACTGGAACATTCGTCTCACATACTATTGCTATCCAACTGAAGCAACCACAAAAACAATGAGCTGTCAGGAGGGCGAGACTTTTATAAACCACGTGAAAATCGAAAAAAAAGGAGATACGGCAGAACCTCTTTAACCAGGTCTTCTTTTCCTTAAAGGCAATGGGAATCTGTATTTTCTTCTAATTTCGTGATGTGCTTCTGAAACATGAAGACGTTCGTATTCTTCCTTTTCTTTTGTTTCGTATCCAACTGCTGTAAAAAATATTGCACGGTCAAAAAAAGATGTCACTCGAGTATACATCTCTATCGCTTGATTAAGGTCCAATGCTGTATCCAGGAGGCCATCTGCAAGCACCTTTAACCACATCTGGCGTCTTGTCAAAATCAACGCTTGAATGACTTCAGAGAGGCGAAATCCTTCTTTATAGCGCTTTGCACCAAGGTTTGTATAATGTTTGGCAATCTCTTCTTTGGTTGTATCTCTTGATATCCAACGTCCTAAATTGCAATAGACATTGAATGCACGGCTGTAAAGCTCATCCTCTTCAAAATCATGGTAAGTCGGAGTACCAGGATCTCTTTTTACTTCCCGAAGCCAATTCTTTGTAAGCTCATCTGCATTTTTTTCAATAAGATCCACTAGTTTTTGAGAGACAGAGGTGGTGGACAGGAACTTTGATTTTGGGTTAAATTCCATTTATCCCCTCCTCTTTTTTACCCCGCATTATTAATATAAGAAGGAGAATGTCATTTGTCAAAAATAAGCTAATCTTTTATTGGGGAGTGATTGGATAATAAAGATTGGCTTTCTATCTAAAAAAGCCAGGAAACTTTAAAGATAATGCCTCGGCCTGGAGCGTCAACGCCTTTTTCATCAGCAGATAAACGGTACGTTTGATTGAGTATGTTTTGTGCGATGACAAGCAGCATTATATTAGAATTTACTCTAAACCCAAGATTCGTATTGAACAATGAATATGCTTCTGTTTCTATTTCAAGGAGGCCGGGATCTTTTTTCGCCGACGTGAAAATCATTTTTGGTTCCATCCAGAACTTGCCCTGGTTAAATTTAGCCCCAAGAGTTACACGAGTTGGCGGGATATAGTTTAAAGAAGCATCAGTCCCCTGTTCTTTTCCAAGCATGTGGTGAAAATTCATAAATATTTCACAATTTTTAATCCACCAAAAATAGAATTCCCCTTCGATTCCCATGATACGGCCTTTGGAGAGGTTTTTGTAATAATACTCATCCTCACCCTCCCCGCGGTATTTCTGTATCATATCCATCACCACATTACGGAAGGCATAAATAGAGGCAAAGTAATTCCCATGAAGATAGCGAAGGCCGAAATCAATATTCAGGCTTTGTTCTGGCTTAAGGTCAGGGTTTCCAAAAACAATGCCGCGGCCTGTTAACCCAGTATAAAATAATTCGCTTATAGTAGGAAATCGGAAAGAGCGGCCGACATTTGCCAGCAAAGAAAAGCGAGGTGTCACTTGAAATATTGAACCCACATAGGCCGTAAATGATTGGTCTTTCTTTGAGACGCTGGATTCAGAGTCTGTTAGATTACTGGCGCTCATGTAATCAAAACGGACTCCGGCGTTCATGGTCAGGAGCGAAGAAATACGGATTTTATCGTCTACATACAGGCCAAAATTATTGCTTCTTGCGCTCTTAATCGAGGTGGATTCTGTTTTGCTTAGTACTTGGCCTAATTCATCAAACCTGGATTCTACTTGCAGGTCATCGACCCCATGTCGCCCGAAATAATCCAACCCAAAGTTTAAAGTATGGCTAATGGCTAATGTTTTTCCTCCGCGAATCTTGAAGCCAAAATTTGTCCCATCAAATTTAGCCCATGTTCTTTTCTCAAGCATCAAAGATTCATCCAGATTCTCTTTCTGGGTTTCGAGCAGTGATGGAAAAACATAAAAATTTGCGCTCAATGAATCTAAATGGAACTTGTTTCGCATTTTATAGCCCATGGAAAATATTGTATTTCTTTCTATTGGATACCATTGAGGTTTGAATTTAGAGGACGGGCTGGGCTTTCCGATATCCACGCCCTGATAGTTTAAAAATGTGACATAGAAGTTAGAATTCTTCCATTCTCTATTCATTTTAAAGATAAGGTCATAATCAGAGTAATGTGATTGTTCAATTATACCTTTGGGGGAAGAATAATCATTGGCTTTCTT
>DAOUSP010000033.1 GCA_030627155.1 Candidatus Aminicenantota bacterium | reverse complement strand
CAAGAAAAATACGATTTTTCTCAGATACCATGAATTAACGAATACCATACTCAAGGATAAAATTCAATAAATGAATATCTTTGAGTAAGAACCTCATTTTCAGGAAGACAAAATGACCACTTTAAGACATATCTGTCAGAATCTTTTCTAAATTTCTAAGTGATTGACCAGTATATCTCTTTATGATATTGCTAATATCAAATGTAAGAGAATGGAAAACTGAATCGATTCCAATGTAATGTTGCATGTAATAAAAAGAAAATTCCTATAGTGACACTGATGTTTAGGTATTGACATAAATATATCTCAGCAACGAGTACTGGGCGAGGAAGAGCGCGTGGTTTATTCTGGTGGCGTTGCACATAGAGAAGGCACTGCGAGTTTTGCAATAAGAATAAAGGAGAAAAAATGAAGGGAGTAAAGGCAACTTTATTATTCTTTTTTTTAATGGGAATTGGCCATGCTTTAATGATGGTCATCAACCGTGTGGATGAAAGATATGGATTTGAAAAGAGTTTTATGTTTTGGTCAGCGGTAGTTCTTGCAATCTCTGGAGCCATTCTCATTTATATCACTCGATTCAATAAGACTGACACCTGGCAAAGTATGAATGGAGCCTTGGGCGGAGTACTTTTATGGACAGGGGCAGTGGAATACGGATTGATATTTGGCTCTCGAAGATTAGGAATAACTTCCCTTCATGGAACAGCTCCGGAGTATAGACTAATGGAATTTACCTGGCCTTTTATCCTGGTAATTTTTTTCTATCTGCTTTTCCATGAGGATGTAAGATGTAATTTTATTGTATATCTGAGAAGAAAACTGCCTTTAATGAAAGGCCCCACATCTGAGGGAAGAATCCGCAATTATGGCCCTAGAACTGCTTTTCAAATGATTCTTGTACTCTGGACCTTCTATGTTTTGTTACTTCTCGCTTATGATGAGAATATTTTTGGAGTTCATCATCCTGTCACCTATATTATTTTTATCCTTTCCCTGGGGTGCGGAATCTATCTCGTATATAAACTTCTGAAAATAAAAGATATGGGTAAAGCAATTAGATATGCTATTCCAACAGCTGTAATTTTTTGGAACGGAGTTGAAATACTTGCTAAATGGAATATTTTTGAAGAACCCTGGATCACTCTTAATTTACCCATAATGTCTTCCATTATTGCTGCTTTCTTATTGACTTTTTATCTGATTTATAAAGAAAGAAAGAAGATGTTGCCAGATTGAAAAAAAAAGACAGAGTAGATTTTAGAAATCTACATAAAACAAAAATATTTTCTGGCGATGGAAAAATATATAAAAGGAGGAGTTTCATGGCTAACCGTTTGACTTCTGGTATGATTGTGGGACTTGTTGTAATATTTGCCTTTGTCCAGGCGGAGCAACTGGAACATTCTAAAATAAATTTTTGGAATGGTTCCACTTTCCATCAACAAACCGTAGACACCAGCAAGTGTGACCAGGGCATAATAAGAGTAAAAACTTACGGCAAAGGAAACAAGTGGGAGGAATTTAAAACCAGGGAAATCCCGGATAAATTTTTAGAGTGGAATATTAAGGGTAGAACCGAAAATTTAAAAAAAATAAAAAAAAGAGAGTTTCCTTCCTTTGCGGGCCCGCACAACGCTATGGTTGCTACTCAAGGAATAAGGCGATTAGATACTCAATTTACAATTAACAATGCAGTAAAAGGCATGGGGTTTGTCCCGAAGAAGGATAAGATGAAGGAAACAATCGAATTACTCAAATCCACAATTAATAAAGACACGCAAGAAAAGCTTGACATCCTTGCAAGTTTATACAACAAGGCAGATGAAGTGTTTGATCGAACAAAACAGATATCCCTGGAACTTTATTCAACTCCTGAATTTGAAACGCATACATTCCTAAACCAGATGTTTAATCCCAGGGCTGCTATTGTGTTCCTGGACATTCCTTGCTTTGAACTCAAAGTCATCTCACAATTGCTTCATCCGGAAGATCCTGAACTTTCGCAATATGAAAAAGATATGGTTGAATACACAAATCTCATCCATAGCTATTTTCACGGCAAATTTGACAAGATGTTTATTGCCACCATCTATCACATAATAGAAGTCTATGACAATTCTCCTGGGAAAAAAGCCAGAGGTATAAGAATAGTACCTGTAAGGCAGTGAAAAAAAGTTCAGGCCCAGCTCGAATTAAAAAACACATGAGTAGTCTATTGGGGTGAAGAGGAGTCAACTAAAAGGTGAGTTTGGACCGATGAAAGTCACCTGAAAATTCATCGTTGGCGATTATTGACAAGTAAATCACATTATTATTAATTTAAACATGTATATATAAAATAGGGGTATTGTATTCAGTGAATTAGCAAAAAAAGTGCTGGGTGCTTGAAAATATTGGAAGAAAAATATAGAATCCAAAAAAGAGGGAAGGTAACTTTGAGGGAAAAGATGTTTTCTCAAAAAGAAATTAGTTATTTGAAGCGCCAAGTCATTAAAGGATTCACAGTTATTGAAGTCCTGGTAGTAGTCGGTATCATAGGAATGTTAGCAATGGCCATTTATCCGAGCATCAGGAATTCTATGGAGACAAGACGAGTAGAAAATGAGGCGCGGGACATTTTGGCAACAATGGAGAGAGCAAAATTTCAGGCAGTAAAAACCAAGTTGAACCACAGAGTAAGATTTTTTACAGAAAACAACAACTGGTATTACATCTTAGAGAGAGAAAATACTCCTGGACAATGGGCACAAATGCCAAGATTTATCCGCAAAATGATTTCCACTGACTTTGTTGTAAACTTGGATTTTCCTGACCAAATGGTTGTTTTTTCAGCATTGGGATTTATAGTAAATTATGACTCACAAAAAAACAAAATCTCCTTACAGAGCTTAAAATTAAAGAGATATAATCAGCCAGACTTGAGAGATATCCGTGTATTTGCTGGTGGCTCAATAAGTTATAATAAATTAGAGAGTTAATAATGATATTAAAGAAAAAAATCCTTTCTGCTTCCCGGAAGAGTGGGTTTTCGTTAATTGAAGTTCTTGTTGGAGTGGCTTTGATAGGAATTGCCATGTTAGGATTGGCACAGCTTTTTGTTTACAGCGTCTTGAGTAATGCCAGGGCCGACAACATATCAAATGGTGTATTTCTTGCCCAGCAAGAGATTGATTTTCTGCGGAATTTGACAGGGCCAGAGATTTCCGCCTTATCAGCCAGTTCTCTGGATGAGCAGATTGACATTAATAATGATGGGACACTCGATTACAGAAGAATCACACTTCTTCAATCTTCAGGTCCTTATTGGGAAGTGAGAGTGCTTGTATTTTCTGCCGAACAGATTGGAGTTGGAAGAGACGTTCTTATTCAGGACCCTATTAAACATCATATAAAAGCAGACGTAAGTACGATTATCGGCAGGTAAACCAATGAGCAAAAGAAAATATTCTAAGTGCTTTTATGGAAGAGGGGGATTTACACTCATCGAACTTCTAATTGGCAGTACCATTATGGTTGTTGTTATATTAGCTACGTTGACTTTGTATATGTGGAGCAATAAGCTTGCTGTGGACCAGCAGCAGTTTGCAGAATTGCAGCACGATGTCCGTGCGGGCATGTTTTTTATTGCACGTGATGTCCGAATGACGGGGGCTGGCTTACCGATTGAATATTCTGGATATTTCTTGGAAGGAATTGATAATGAGTCACAAGGAGCAATAGTGGCTCCTGATAGATTGAAATTAATGGGAAATATAGAAGAGCCTTTGAATTTAAACATAGATAATTACCAGGGTGCAGCAGTCAATGTATCACTTGAAGATTACAGTTTTGAGCAGTACCCTTATCTTGATGAGTATTATGAAAATAAAGTAGTCCTCATCTTGCCCAACCCAAGTTCGGGATGTATGAATGGTGAAATAAGGGAGATCACACATGTCACCCATGACGCAACGGGAGGGAACGAAAAAATCAATTTTTCACCTGGATTATCAATTGAATTCAATCCGCCTGGAGGGTTATCAGGAAGTTGCCCCAATTCAGATGATTATGACGGTGGCCTTGTTACTTTTATTGAGGTTAAAGAATACTGGTTAGATATTACCGGAAATTACCCGGGCTTAACAGCAGGTGTAAATGGATATATCGGAAATGGCGAAGGAGGTATTTTATACCTGACTCAAAATGGAATTCATTATCCCCTCGCACAAAACATCGAGAACCTGCAATTCCAGTACAACGGGGATTTAGATAATGATGGTAATTTGGATGGTTTTACAGATTGGGATAATACTAACTGGACAAATAATCTACAATTAATAAGCCGGATTGGCCAGGTAAGGATTTTAGTTTTAGGACGGACAGAAAATCCTTTTGTTAGCTTTTCAGGAACTCCCCCAGCAAATATCCATCTTTATCGAAGGCCTGCTTTGGCCAATAGCCCTCAGGCGAGTCAAGACGATATGCACCGAAGGTTTTTATTAGAATCAACGGCAACCATGAGAAATCTAAGCCTCAATTTATATAATTTGGGGACACGATAAAGTGTCGAGGTGGAAAACGTGAAGAACTTTTGGAAAATGAAAATCCCAAGAATCAAAGGGTCCAGAGAAAATGGTGTTGCCTTGATTATTGTGATATTAGTTCTTGCGTTTTTATTGAGTGTTGGGATTGCTTTAATAACAGTGGTAGGCGCTGGCTCAAAAGTAGCTGGTAATATAAGGAATCAGGGGCAAGCTTTCAATGCTGCTGAGGCTGGATTCGATGCAAGCTGGATTGCAGTTGAAGATTTTTTTGCAAATGAAGCATGGTTAAGCTTTGAAGGGCACTATCTCAAAGAACCTACAGGAATTGATATTCCTTATGACCCGAATTATTTTCGGAAGTTGACTGATTTGGAGTTGCTCAATATGCTCGATCAAAATGGAGATGGGTTTCCAGATTACGACAATGTAATATTTTTTAAACAACCTTTTATCCGTACGAGTGAAGGAACATTAGATTCTCGCTTCACATATACAGCCTTTTTGATTGATGATGAGGCAGGAGCCGGACTGGCTGATCCTGGGGATGCCCTCTTAATATGTATAGGAACAGTCGGTAGAGGTTCAGACATTATTACATCGAGATTGGAAATAGGATTAGCTGTTGAACTGGAAAGTATTAAATAGGTTGGCAGGGGGAAAAATGAAGAAAAAAAAGAAAATCACTATTTTGTCTTTGCTGTTATTTATGAGCATTGTCATTATAGCTGCATATTTCTGGGCTCAACAACAAGAATGCATAGAGTATCCGGTGGAGTTTACAGAAGATTTTGGTTCCCCTGTTTCATTCAAAGATGAGGAGAAATCTTCAGTGGCTCACTGGGGCGAAGGCTATATAACTTTAAATTTTGCTGGTATTCTTCATAGAGTTCCATTAGGAGCATCCATTGAAGCCTGGATAAATAGGGTTGCCTATGCAGATTTTGATTTTGACGGTTTTATAGATTTTATTGCGAGCAGTGATCAATATTATAAGAAAATTACGTTTATAAAAAATATAGGAGATGGAACTTTTGAAGGGAAATCTCCTGACATCTTGTTTGAATCTACGTCTGGCTCTAAACAAAACAGCTTGCTTGCCGGGGATTTTGATGGAGATGAAGACCCTGATTTTATGTATGTGCTTTCATCAAAGGACGCTGCGAGCAGTCCGGGACCCCTTGAGGAAGTGTGGTTTTTTGAACATGAAGGATATTTGGATGCGAATGGAGTCCCTCAATTTACTCGTTGGAATTATAGCCAATTGCTTTCTGATTTAGAGGGAATTGGTTGGAATGTTACACATCAAACAATTGACATTGATGGAGATGGTGACTTTGATATTTTATTTGCTAATGGTTACGGCAAGGTTCTTCTTTTGAGAAATGATGGGACAAAACCTTTGTCTGATACAAGTAAATTTTCAGTAAGCACTTTAATTGATGCTAAAGAAGGAGAAACCGGCTACAGATGGAACAAAAGAGGAGTAATAGCCATTGGTGTTGGTGATTATGATAAAGATGGAGATTCAGATATTATTATTGGGGCTGTTAATTGGAGAGGGCTTAAATATTATAAGAATGATGGTACTGGAAACTTCGCTTTATATACAGTACTTGGTGATATAGAAGATCCATATGATCTCAATGATAATCTCTATGATGGCGCGTGTGCAACGATAGCAGTGGCTGATTATGATAAAGATGGAGATTTGGATTTCATGGTGGGAACAGATAATTGGAATAGACAGGAAGCTTATCCCCCAGTGTACGAGGATACTGGAATGGGAGCTAAAGCTTTTTACTTTAAGAATGATGGAACAGGAGAGTTCACTTCTACTTTAATCTTTAATAGGAATGGACCCTGGGATTTCGATTTTGGATTGCCTTTGGATTTTGACAATGACGGAGATATAGATTTCTTGGTAGCTGACGGAAACCATTCTGAATTTTATTATATTTTTGAGAATATACTGAGTGATAGATTCAATTTAAGTGGAGAGGCTGTATCAACAAATGTGACTAAAGATTCATTTCCAGATGGTTTAGATCAAACCCAGTATGCCATTACTAAAGTTCAGTTTACAAATCTTACCCAAGGGATGATTGGTTCTTCCCACAATGGTTTAAAAATAACTTACTACGTTTCTAATAATGGGGGGCGAGATTGGGAATTCTATGCAGAATTTTATGAGAATCAGATTCATACCTACAATAATCTACCTGTCCACACCTTTAGTACTTTTGGGACTGACTTAAGATGGAAAGCAGTAATGGAGGCACCAGACGATTATCCTGACCCTGACGATGAATATCATGGAACTTCAAATGATACTCCTAAAATAGAAAAAATTGACATTAAATATTATTACGTTGACAGAAGAGAATATTCCCGGAGTTCAGTAGTTGCTACTCGAGCAGAAATTGATGGAAAAGACAAGAAGCTCATCATTGCCGGGACTTTCATTTATCCTGGTTGGGAAGGTCATTTAAGAGCTTATGATGTTACTAATATAGGCATGGAAAATACTTCTAATACAGTTCTCAAAACAGTAAGTCGTTATGATGCAACGTCTCCTTCTGGGAGAGAAATAGTTGCTCCTGGTGTTGATATTTTGTGGGATGCGGGAGAACTATTAAATTCAAGATCAGCAAGCGATAGAGAGGTTTATACTGCTGTGGAAGAAGGAGGTTATTTGGTGAGGCATGATTTTAGTGTGGCTGAGCTTGATACTTTGGGACCAATTTTACAGGATGTGAATAATGACAATGAAGGGCTAATTAATTTTGTCCGAGGAGAAGGGCGTGATTGGAAATTAGGAGACATCAATCATTCGAATCCAATTATGGTGGGACCGCCAGATGGAATTTCAGGTTTAATGGGCGAAGGATATGACCAATTCTTGAATGATAACAAGGACAGACGAAAAGTTCTCTATGTGGGAGCGAACGATGGGATGCTCCATTGTTTTGATATTTGCACTGGAGAAGAGTTGTGGGCATTTATTCCTTACAATCTTTTACCTAAATTGAAAAACATGTGGGCATTTGATCCTGCCACTGGTGAGAGATATTTCATTAGAGATATCTATGTTGATGGAACTCCTACAGCAGCCGATGTCCATATTAATGGAAAGTGGAAAACAATTCTTATCTGTGGCCAGGGCCCTGGTAAAGGAAGTATCATAGGTGGTGGCATTAATTATTATTTTGCATTGGATATAACAGATCCCTACAATCCAAAGCCATTATGGGAATTTACTCATGATAACTTGGGAGAGACATGGTCGGTTCCTGCTATAGGCAAAGTTGTTAAGGCTGGAGTAGATACCTGGGTGGCCTTTTTAGGGTCAGGATATGACAATAATCCGGATCGAAAGACAGGCAACCAGTTTTATGCAGTTGATTTTGATACTGGAGAAGCATTCTGGGATTTTAATGCAGGTGAGGTGGATACAACGAAAACCCATGGATGGAACATAAAAAATACTATCCCTTGTTCGCCTTCAATTGTGGATAAAGACAACAATGGTAAGCTGGACTGCGTTTATGTGGGAGATTTAGATGGCCGAATTTGGAAAGTAGATGTAACCCCTAACTTTACTAACATAAATTCGTGGAGAGAAAAAGTTATTTATGAGGACTCGAACAATTATCCTATCATAAGTAATCCTGTTGTATGGGTTAATGCAAATGTCGAAATCCCCTTGCCACGGCTTTATTTTGGAACCGGTGGCGATGACAGTGCACCCAGAGATGCTGTCTATTCTTTTATTGCGCTTATAGATAGCAAGAAGCCAGAAGTTGAATGGTCCATTGATTTAGGAATAGGACAAAAAGTCTGGGCAGACCCCAAAATTAATGATTTCATTGTGTATTTCAGTACATTAACTGGTAACATCGAAAGTGTTGATCCTTGTGAAAGTTTGGCAGGCATCGGAAGTCTTTACGCGCGGTTTGTAATTGCCAAAGCAGGAAGCACCATAGGAAGCACAGCGTTTAGGACTGCTTCAGGGCCTGTTGAGGCGTTAAGTCTTGAAATAAAAACTCGGTCCGCAGTAACAATCGGTGAAAGCGAAAAAGTTCAGGGGCAAACAAGAAAAAGAGAAGTCTATATTCAGGAATACGATTCTACGATTCAAAAATTAGAGCAGGCAATTGGATCCCTTCTCCGTGTGAAGTCCTGGAGGGAAGTCTACAGGATTATCAGATAAATACACTACCGATGCTAATTAGCTTTCACTAAGAGCCCAAATCCTTGTAAAGACTCAAGTACGCTCGAACTATTTTTTCTCCCCAGAGAAGAGCTGCAAAAGCTGAAGGTGCCAGAAATGTTCCAAATGGCAGGGAATACTGCAGGTTTTTCTTTTTAAATAAAATAAAAATCAATCCAACTAATGCGCCTGTAAACGATGCGAGAATCAATGTAAAAAATGCAAGCTTCCAACCTAAAAAAGCACCTATAAAAAGCATCATGGTTACATCGCCCAAGCCTAAACCTTCTTTCTTTCGCAGTAAATAATATCCACCGTAAACAACGAGCAGGAATCCACCCCCAATTACAGCGCCAACCAGGGACGGTAAAAAGTGTAAATCCTGGCGAAACAGGGAATAAATAAGTGATAACCCTAATCCGGGAAGCGTGAGGGCATCCGGGAGGATTTGATGGTAGTAATCGATTACCCCTAAAACAATCATAGCGCTGGCAAAGAGAGCAGCAGCGAAGAAATGAAATGTCAGAAAGAACTTATTGTATAGCAAAAGAAAACATAAAGGAGAAATAAGTTCTACAAGTGGATAAGAAATCGGAATCCTGGCTCCACAATAGCGGCATTTTCCCCTGAGAATCAGAAAAGATAAAACAGGGATGTTGTCATAGGGTTTTATATATTTCTGGCAAGAAGGGCAAAACGAAGGAGGCCTTAGAAGACTGCCGCCTCTTGGAAGTCGGTAAATTACCACGTTGAGGAAGCTTCCCCACGCAAGGCCAAAAAGTATAATGATTATTATCTTTTCCATGGAATTGAAGGAGGTTTTACATCACCGGTTTGCGGATTATAAAGGTAATCATGATCATCCAGGTCTTTAGGAATGGAATCCAAAAAGCGTGCCCGGACGAGTTGAGCTAATTCTGTGGGGTTACGGCCATATTTTTGTTTAAATTTTTTTATGGCTTCCTGGATTTTTTCTATATCCATTGCTGCTTTAACCTGATAAAGGTGATTGGAAGCAATTTTTTTGATTCTATCGTCTTCGGCTGTTTGATAGATTTCAAGCCAATGCT
>DAOUSP010000168.1 GCA_030627155.1 Candidatus Aminicenantota bacterium | reverse complement strand
CGCCTTACCCACTCAAATATGACTTCTTTCTCCTGCGTTTCCGGATAGGAACTCTTTGTATTTTCTTCTTGATTCATTATCCACCCTTCAGTGATTCTGTTTATTGTAGCACATCGGAAACCTTTTATGGCCTTTAGTGGTAATGTTTCTGTAAATACAGCTTGAATCATCTAATTTTGTCTCCTCAATTTTAAAGATGATACAGAAGCTTAAAAGGTTGCTTTTTTGTTCCATTAATTCTATTTTTATTATCATTTCCTCTTTAATTAAATGTAAGATTTTAATAAAATAGATTTGAACTCTGAAAATGAAAATTAAAACTAAGATAAGCATCTCATTTTTTGCATTATCCCTGATAATAATCGGAATCTTAACGCTTTATATTTATAATATAAGAGGACAAGGGAAAAAAATGCTTTTGCAGTAAAAAAAATTATATGACTAATTAATCAAGAAACGGGGTTAAATACAATTTTAATAAAAGTTAGATATTTACAGGAGGCACATCAAAATGCCAACAATAACTATTGAAGGACCTCCAATCGAGGTCGAGAAGAAAAGGGAATTGGTGAAAAAAGTTACTGACATCGCTGTCGACATTTACAAGATCGAGCATATTACCGTACTCATAAAGGAAAATCCGCCTGAAAACGTGGGAGTGGACGGGCAATTGCTTTTGGACCGCAAAAAACTCGCTAAACAAACAGGTTGACTTCAGGTCGAAAACAGAATTTGCTTCACCTGCAGAGCACTATATAATCCAGGTTAATTAATCCTTTTTTTCTTTTTTATTTCCTGCTCCAACAGCAAACAGAGTTCCAAGCATTAAAATAAATACAAAAAGTGCAAACAAGTTATTATGAACCAGGGAGCCGATAAGCGAAGGACCGATTTTTAGAGTCTTATCAAGATTAAGGCCTGTCAAGACTGCGATTAATAGTCCGCAGATCGCTCCCCCTGCAATCAATCCAGAACTGAACAGCATTCCTGGGGCTGCTTCAGGTTCTTCCTTTTCTTTTGGTTTTCTGAAGTATTTATCTATAATCCACCGGCTCAATCCTCCTATAAAGATCGGCGTGGATATGGATATCGGAAGATAAAGCCCTACAGCAAACGGCAGCCCTTTTACCCCACAAAGCTCGATAACTATGGTTATTGATATTCCGAATAAAACCAGAATCCATGGCAGTTTTTGCTCGAGTAATCCCTTGATAACAGTTGCCATGAGTGTTGCCTGAGGGGCAGAAAGTGATTCTGAACCGATTCCATATTCTAACTCTTTTTCAATAATCCCTGTGTCTTTCCGGGCAAGATACCGGATGTTTAGAGCTACATTAGGATTATTAGGGTTGATGACCTGGTACATTACCCCGTCAATCTTCCTCTCGGATTCAATCCTCATTTCAGGTGTAACTTTCATGTCTTCTATTTTAACCGTTCGAACTTGAGTGAAAGCAGAATTCACGAGCAGAACCGTAGCTCCTACAGCAAGAATAGATGTGACTGCTCCAATCATGTATCCATATTCTTGTTTATAAGGAGTGCAGCCCAGTAGATACCCTGTCTTTAAACTCTGAGCAACATTTCCAGCATTTGATGCTGTTATACAGACAACTGCACCAATACTCAAGGCAACGGCCGCATAAGCCCCTCCGGTCCAGCCGACTGCAAGAAAGATAAGGCATGTCCCCATCAATGTCGCAATAGTCATTCCAGAAGTGGGATTAGAGGAGACCCCAATATCCCCCACTAATCTTGATGAGACTGTTGCAAAGAAAAAACCAAAGATAAGGATAAGAATAGAGGAAAAAATATTTACGAAAACAAGGCCGGGGTTAATGTAGAAATTCAACAGGGCCCACACGACAACAAACATTATCACTGTTCCGATACCAACAAATGAAAAAGGGAGGTCTTGTGAAATCCTGCTCAAAGAGGTAGAAGCCGCATCCGCCTTTTTTTTCATTAATTTAACGCTCGATTTGAATGACCTGATTATTGTTGGAAAGGCCTTGGCAAGGTTTATAAAACCTCCTGCAACAACAGCACCAGCACCAATGTATTTAATGTAGTTTCTATGTATAATCTCGGTAAATTCAGTTATAGAAACGCTTCGATATAGTTCACCAATTGTTCCGGCATCAGGGAAAGTCGGAATTTTTATGGGCAAGATTTCACCGAAAAATGTAACAAGTGGAATGAGAACCATCCAGGCAAGGAATCCTCCACCTACCATAATAGCGGCTGTCCTTATCCCGATTATGTAGCCGACCCCAAGAAGTTCAGGAGATATTTCAGCATTGATAAAAGAACCTGGATAAGCCTTAAAACTCATGAAAGGTTTTTCACGCCATAAATGAAACATTCCCATGAAGAACTTATAAACAAAACCGAATATAGTTCCAGTAAAAACTTTCCCTGCCATTTTGCCGCCCTTTTCACCGGCAATAAGAACATCTGCACAGGCAACTCCTTCAGGGTACATTAGCTTTCCGTGTTCCCTTTCAATGAGATAACTGCGAAGGACGATTAAAAACATGGTCCCAAGCATGCCTCCAGCAAGAGCAACAAAAAATATATTGAGAAATGTCAGGGAAAATCCAAGAAAAATCATCGCAGGTAAAGTAAAGATAACTCCAGCAGCGATTGATTCTCCTGCAGCGCCAGTAGTCTGGACTGTATTGAGTTCAAGAATTGTAGCTTTTTTACCGGTATTCATCTTGTCGAGAAGTTTAAAAAGGGCCATTGCCATGACAGCAATAGGGATTGCAACGCTTACTGTCAGGCCTACTTTTAATCCAAGATAAACTGTTACAGCACTGAATATCAATCCGAAAACCGCTCCAATGAATACTGCACGTGGAGTGAATTCAGGAATGACCTTCTCAGGCGGAATAAACGGCTTAAAGGCAGTTACGGCTTTTTTTTCTTGGGTCATATCTTATGGCCTCCTTTTAAGTAAATCTATTCAAAACCACTCGAACATGCGTTCATCACTTTTATCATTTTTTACATCGTCTAATTTTTTGCACAGTTTAGCACAAAACAATTTCTTTTTTAATGAAAATCGAAATCTTCTCAGATATATAGCTTCTGAGAGGCTCCAATCCGGAAAAGCAATGTATCTTTCCCTTTGCTGACAACAGCAATTTCAGCTTTATTTGAAGAATATTCTAAAAATTCAACTTCAGAGCAAAAAAGATGACTTTGTCATCCTTAAACATTCCAAATTTCGTTTTAACCTTATCTCCGTCTGCAAAAAATGCTCCAATTTCAAGTGAAACAGCATCTTTTATCTTGTATTCAAGCTCAGGCATAAAAGCGAATGCAAGTGCATCATCTGAAATCTCCATAATTCCACCAAGTTCAATCTTCAAGTCTTCTCTTAACGTTTTGTACTCTGTCCTGACAATGATATAATCATCAAGCTCTCCAAAAAACGAACCCCGCCTGAAGCCCAGGTATTCCTCGGCCTGGCCAGAATAATCAGTCTCATCGAAAAACCCATGGAGATACTGGGCATTCAAATATATTCCATTTCCCACGCTCAATGTATAGTCTATCCCAATAACATATTGAAAATCCCCTCTTTCAAAAAGAGAAAAATCTTTTCGCGCAAACAATATCTGGTTTCCGACAACTACAGGGGAAAAAATGAACGCATTCAATTTTTCAGGCCTCACATAAGCTCCTTCAGCCCAGAATCCAACAGAAGAAATTTCACCGGAT
>DAOUSP010000027.1 GCA_030627155.1 Candidatus Aminicenantota bacterium | reverse complement strand
GGCGTTAAAAATCTGAAGGGAGCGACGCCATCCCCTCAAATTCATCTTTTCCTTTCTGCTTTTATCTACCCAGGTATCCATTATTGTGATGAGCCTTTTTACCTAAATTTAACTTAAGCTTTCATTTGTGAAAATTTAGGCCTTTTTGTATTTTATTTGTGTTCCTTCTTCTTTTGAATAAACCGGAATACCATGTTCAAGATAATCTTCCCAAAATTTTCTGTATCGTGTGGCGCTTTGTCTGTTTCTTTCGATTTCCTCTTCAGTTAATTGCCTTTTCACTACAGCAGGCGCTCCCATAATCAAGGAACCTTCAGGAAATCTCTTCCCTGGAGTAACGACTGAACCAGCTGCAACAAGAGAATTTCGTCCAATGTGCGCTCCATCTAAAACTACTGTACCCATTCCTATGAGGCAGTTGTCCCCTACAGTGCAAGCATGAAGAACAACATTATGCCCAACAGTAACTCCTTTCCCAATGATAGCTTTTAAGCCTGTTTCAACATGTATAACACAATTATCCTGAATATTACTACCCTCTCCAATTACAATTTCTTCTATATCGCCCCGCAACACACTGTTGAACCAGATGCTTGAACCTTCTCTGCATATGACACGCCCTATTATCTGGGCGTTTTCAGCTATAAACGTATTGGGATGAATCTCAGGAATCTGTTTTCTAAAACCATGCATGAATTTCTCCTCTAATGGGGACTGTCCCCAATTTATCAATTTATCTAAAGAAGGTTGCGGCTTTTTCATCTGAAATTTTATTCTTACTTCGGGCTTCAAACACAAGACTTCGGAATCTGTCTGAAAAAAGCATCTTTCTTCTCCCAGTTTTTAGCTGGCCATCTTCTGTTAAATTCCCAAAAAGTTCCTGTTCATGCTTATCAGGATCTAATTTCTGGTATTCTGCAAACTTGCCTGGTGAGATATATTCCATTTCTGCCAGTTTTCGCAGCATGGCCAAAGTACTCACCCCAAAATACCGCTTCAGGTAAAGCACGTCTTCAAAAATTATATTTTTCTTACGAATGTCTTTTCTTATGATTTCATGAATTTTAGATGTGGGAATCAGAAAATTAACCGCAAATTTCTGTGCAAAACTTTCCCGCGGATGATAGAGTGAAAGATATTCGTCAACAAAAAGGTCCGGGTTATCAATTACAGGACCTCCATATCTATCCTTAAGATAGTGGGAATACACGTGAGCAGCAATCATGACTTGACGTCCAAGTGACTGAGAACTATTCACCAAAGCAAAAGCTGCATCCTGTTCTTCTAAAAAAATGTACACTCCAGATATTTTAATATCTTTGTTTAAAGAATACCGGATAATGTGAAGGCCATTGAGCTCAAGAAGCGAAAAAACGTCGCGGATGGGCTCATCTCCAAGTCCTAAACGGCACCTCTCCTCCTCTGCCATGCGTTCGGCAGATACGTTATGATACAGAGGCGCAAGCGGAAGCCGCCGTCCTGTAAGTTCTTCCAGCTTGATGTATTCATCACAAAAGGTTTTGAATTTTTTAAGCTCTGACTTTGATTTTTTATTTAACCCTTCTTTGCAGAGAAGAATATTAAATGCATTGTCCTTTTCTGGAAGAAAATATGAAATGTCCTTTTTAAGGTAATCTGCAAGCAGCAACAGAGATTCAAGTCTGGGCGCACGTTTTCCCAGTTCCAACAGAGAAATGAATTCACTTGAACATCCTATGGCCTTAGCCAGGTCATCTTGAGTTATTCCAAGGTCTTCCCTTGATTTTCTTATTCTGGCTCCCAGAATTTTAATCATTGTCATCCCCTATTCATAGGTTTTCTTTTTTATAACCCTGGGTCATAAAAAAGTCAAGAAAACTGATACAAGTAAGTAGTCAGGAGTGAAAAGTTTGGAATCTGAGACAATTTTGACTTTATTTTTTTTCTCTGTTATAAAAAACCTATAAAAATTATTGGGATTCAATGATTGGTAATTATATATCGATAATTATAATGTAGAGAAGAGGGACACCATTGAGCGAAAATTCTTTTGATATTTTTTTCAAACAATTGAATACCGACTTTTATTCGGCTTTACTCAACAACATTCATGATGGTATCTATTTTATCGATAAAAATCTGGTTATTACTTTCTGGAACAATGGTGCTGAACGGATTACTGGCTTCAAGAACAAAGAAGTGCTCGGCAAGCAGTGCTCTGATAACATCCTAAGTCACGTTGATTCATACGGAACTGAACTTTGCAACGACCTCTGTCCTTTTAAAAAAGCTCTAATAGATGGACAGGTTCATACTTGCGAGGCCTATCTCCGTCATAAAGAAGGCTTCCGACTCCCTGTGATTTTCCGGGTTCTACCATGCCTCAATAAAAAGAACATACCCATCGGTGCAGTGCAAACGTTCTCGGATGTTTCACCAAAAGTGATGATGCCTCAGAAAACCCGGGAATTGAAACACATGTCCCTTCTTGATCCTATTACTGAGGTCGGAAACAGAAGGTATCTGGAGATGCATCTTCTTTCACGCATTGAGGAAATGCATAATTACCACTTGCCATTCGGCATAATGTATATCGATATTGACCATCTTAATAACATTAATGAAGCACACGGAAACAAGGTTGGTAACCAGGTTTTGCGGACTGTTGCGCAGACTATTTCCAATAACATCAGATTTTTTGATGTCGTGGGTCGCTGGGGCGAAGATGAGTTTATTGTCACTATTCTTAATATTTCCGAACCAAAGCTTGATATGGTTGCAAACAAACTAAGGCTCCTTATTTTACAGTCAAATATATTTACAGACCCAACCTCTGTTAAAACTTCAACCTCAATTAGCATTACCGTCTCTATCGGAGCAACGATAGCAAAAAGTACTGATACATTAGACCGCCTTATAAATCGCGGAGAAGCCCTTATGAACCATAGCAGATGGCGTGGCAGAAATCGAGCCAGCCTTAGTTTTGAAAAAGAATTCGAAGAATTTTAAAACACACTACAATAACATAATATCCATCAATTGAATCACATTTCTAAAAATGACGTAATATTGACCATATCTTATGAAAAATTTAGTACAGTGAACTTAAATTAAAAACATATGTTCACAATCAAGAAAACCATAAGAACCCACATAAAAAAGTTAAAAAAAAGCTGGTTCCGAATTCTATTCATCCTTAATGGACTCCTAAGTTTTTGAGTCTTTATGCTTCGGGCACTTTCCGGATTAAGGCTTTCTTTGTCAACTTCTTATTTCCAATCTGGAGTACTACCTGATATTCTCCTGGAGGCACCATTGGGCCAAACTGCCCTGCAAACCGCCCGTATTGACTCCTCATCTGCTCAGCTTCTTCCTTTGTAAGTATTTTCCTCATGTTCCAGTTAACAGAATTTATCCCTGGAGTATTCTTCCCTACAAGCGTTATTATTTCCTCTCCATAGGAATCAGTGAAAGTAATTCTAACTTTATCTTTCACTTTGTCCTTCAAGTAATAATTAACAATCAAACCACCAGGTTCATTAGGGGCAGTATAATTTCTATGACCAGAAAAACTCCACCTGAAACTAATTGGCCATTGGATTTTGGGTTCAACTTCAAAAAGATATACCTCTTCTTCTAAAACTTTTGCATTTAACTCCTGAAGAGGCGAAACATCTGTGACAAAGATTCCCCTTCCATGTGTTGCGACAACCAAATCATTTTCCCTCGGATGAACAATAAGGTCGTGCACAGCAACTGTAGGCATGTTATTTCTCATTCTGACCCATTTCTTACTACCATCAATAGAAACATATACGGCTTTATCTGTTCCTAAAAATAGAAGATCTTGATTTTTCTTGTCTTCAAAAATCACATTAATAGATTCATCAGGCAAGTTGGACTCGAGAGAGACCCAAGTTTTCCCGAAATCTTTGGTTTTATAAACAAAAGGCCTGAAATCATCTCTTCTATATCCGGTTTTTGTAACATACGCTGTACCTTCATGGAAATTCGATGCAAAGACCCGGCTCACCCAATATTCCTCTGGGGCACCGGCTTTAACAAGGTCTTTTGTTAGTTCTTCCCATGTAGCACCGCCATTATTTGTCACATGGACCTTTCCATCGTCTGTTCCAACCCAAATAATGCCTGGTTTAATAGGTGATTCTGAAATTGTGGTAATGGTACAGTACTGAATATTTCCACGGCCAGCGATTTTCACTGGGTCATTTAATGTTAAATCAGGACTTATTTCCTGCCAATCATCGCCACGGTTCAAAGACCTGAACAACACGTTCGCGCCGATATATATAATCTGGCTGTTATGGGGCGATATGTGAATTGGAGTATTCCAGTTAAACCTAAGTTCGGGCTCGTCTTTTTTACGGCGCGGTCTAATGCTTTTTCGTGTCCTCAGCTTCTGGTCTATCCGTTGGACATTTCCAAATTGGGATTCATTGTAAAGCCAGCGGCTATCATTCGGGTCTACTTGGTTATAAAAACCATCTCCTCCTCCTACAGAAACCCAGTCATCGCGTGTGATTATTCCAGAGCGGCTATTACTTGGGCCTTTCCACGAACCATTGTCTTGAAGGCCTCCATAGATATTGTAAGGCTCTTCCATGTCCACACCAACAGCATAATATTGGGCTAATGGCAGTGTGTCATAAACATCCCATGTTTTTCCTTGGTCATATGTAATACCAAGGCCTCCATCATTTCCCAGTATCATGTGATTGGAATTATATGAATTTATCCACAACGCATGATGGTCAGAATGTGTCCCTTGTGCTGCATTTTTTTGAGCGCGTCCTTTTCCCCAAGTCTTACCGCCATCTATGGATTTGTAAACAACAATGCTCAAAACATAGATGATTTTGTCATCATTTGGATCTATCCTGATTTGGCCATAATAATATCCTGGATGGCCTCCAATATCATCTTTATCTGAATTTATTTTTGTCCAAGTTATTCCTCCGTCTTCAGAGCGGTAGACTTCTCCTCCAATAACTTTATCTTCAGCGTTCCTGTTCATACTGCGGGCTTGCTTGATCTCTTCTTCCGTTGGAGGGCGCTTGGTTGCATTCTCAATTGTGGCATAAACAATATCTGGGTTTTTCAAATAGACATCAAGTCCGATCCGTCCTATTTTTCCTGCAGGGAGTCCTCCTTCCAGTTTTATCCATGCTTTTCCGGCATCTTTTGATTTATATATCGCACTTCCTGTTCCACCTTCCTCGAAATGCCATGGAAGCCTCTGTTTATCATATGAAGCTGCATAAAGGACATCAGGATTTTTGGGATTCATGGCCAAATCAACGACACCCACTTTTTCATTTATATATAACACCTTACTCCAGGTTTCCCCCCCATCTTCGGTCTTAAAAAGACCCCGTTCCTCATTAAAGGAATAAAGATGGCCTAATGCAGCAACATATATGATATCTGGATTTTCTGGATGAATCACAATTCTGCCTATATGGTGGGATTCTTTCAATCCCTTATGTTGCCAGGTTTTTCCACCATCTGTTGATTTGTAAACACCATCACCCCAATAGGCACTTCGGGAATTGTTGGCTTCCCCAGTTCCAATCCAAATAATGTTCGGATCTGAAGGAGCAATAGCGATATCTCCGATGGAAATTACATTCTGGTTATCAAAAATTGGCTCAAATGTTGTTCCATTATTAACAGTTTTCCAGAGCCCTCCAGAAGCAGCCGCTACATAAAACGTGAAAGGTTGAGATAAAGGCACAGCAATGTCTACTATTCTGCCACCTTGCCTCGCTGGCCCAATAGCACGGTACTTGAAGCTGTTAAGTAATTCTTCATTAAACAAGTCTGCGCTTGAACCAAACATACTTATTGCAAGAATCAATACACTGAAAATTGTAAAGATAATGGAAAATTGCTTTTTAAAATTCATGATTTCCTCCCTTCTTGTCTGATTTAATATAGACGTTCCTTTTTGTTTTTTCAGGATAATAATCTATCCAATTTTTTGCTTTCATAAAGACTGTTTATTTAGCATTAGAAAATAAAAAAAGCAACTTTATATTATCTATCGCATGAAAAATATTTTTATTTGAGCACAGATTGCTTACATTTTTACTGGAAACTTAAATCCTGTTTGTATAGAATAAAATTTAATGCCAGAAGCCAAACCAGCAATCTCCTTGGACAACCTGTTGCAATTTGTTTATTATTATATTCTTTTAAGGAGAGCTTACACATGAAAAGAAGAGAATCTCTGCTTGCTTTAGGAGGCATGGCCATTATTGGCCCTAATATTTTATTCCATAAAGAAAGGAGTCAAGAAATGAAAAAAGAAGTCAAAACTAAAAAAGCACCCAAAGCTATAGGCCCTTACTCCCAAGCGATTGTAGCCAATGGGTTTGTTTTTGCATCAGGTCAAATACCAATAGACCCTACCAACGGAGAGCTCAACACAGGAACAATAGAAGAACAAACCCGACTTGTTTTAAATAACCTCAGCGAAGTCCTTAAAGCAGCAGGAACTTCACTGGACAAAGCTGTCAAGTGTACTGTATTTCTTCAAGACATGAATGATTTTAGCAGGATGAATTCTGTCTATTCCGAATTTTTCAAACCTCCCTTCCCTGCCAGGGCAGCCGTACAAGTGGCCCGTCTCCCTAAAGACGTGTAAGTTGAAATCGAAGCCATTGCTTCCCTTTAGAATCTCCAAGTTGCTGGGATGAATAAAACAACCTTCAATTATTGCCTCATTGTAAGAACATCGAAAATAATTTAAAAATTATTTTGATTAAAATTTAATATATTTTTAATATAATCATTAAGAAAAATAGATAACTGGGATGAAAAAATATAAAATATTGATTGTAGAAGACGAGAGTATTATAGCTTTAGACATCAAAAATATCCTGGAGAAATTAGACTACACTGTTTGCGGAATCACTTATACAGGAGAGGATGCAATAAATGAAACTAATAGACACCGTCCGGATTTAGTGCTTATGGATATCGGTCTTAAAGGAAATATCGACGGAGTGGCTGCAGCAGAAAAAATCTTCGAAGAGTTTCAAACGCCTATTATATTCTTAACAGGCTTTGCTGATGACATAACCATACAAAAAGCTTATAAATCAAGCCCTTTTGGCTATATCATAAAGCCCATCGATGAGGAAACGTTAAAGGCGGTCATTGAAAAGACTTTAGAAAAAACACCAAATAAATTATAACCCGTCCTTCTGTTGGTTCGTTGGAAGTATCATTAATTCCGTGACACTTGAAGTTCTATCAATTCACCATAATCCCTTCATCCCATCGCGAAAAAAAGATGCCTACTGACTCGTTTAATCTACTGTCTTTATCTTGACTTTTACAATTGATAGATAATAAATATATCCTAATGACAAATAACCTTTGGATAGGAATTGATACAGGAGGCACCTTCACTGACTTTGTTATTTATTCCAAAGGCAAGATATCTATAAAAAAAATTCCATCTACTCCTCAAAATCCATCACTTGCAATTCTGGAAGGAATACGCGAATTTATCTCTAAGGATTCTTCCTTTATGCTTATTCATGGCACAACAATAGCCACAAATGCTCTTTTAGAACGCAAAGGAGGAAGAATTGCACTAATAACAACAAAAGGTTTTGAAGATATTCTTTTTATAGGCCGACAAACACGGAAAAACTTGTATTGCCTTCATCCAGAAGAAAGAATATCACTCTTACAGCCCCAACAATGTATCGGTATAAACGAGAGAACTTTAGCAAATGGGAAGGTCGAAAAGAAAATATCTCCAAAGGAATTAACATCGATTTTAGAAAAACTTTCAAAGATGAAATTAGATGCTGTGGCTGTTTCCTTAATTCATTCTTATATAAATCCTTACAATGAAAAAGTCATCAAAGAACAACTGGAAAAAAATAATCTCATGGCCTCTATATCTCATGAGATTTTTCCTGAACACCGCGAATACGAACGGACCACAGTCACAGCTGTTAATGCCTATATTATGCCTGTAATCTGCCGCTATTTAGAAAACCTTGAAGACAATCTAAATGGAATTAAACTCCGTATCATGCAATCCAATGAAGGATATGTTTCTCCGGATGCCATTAGAAAAGAGCCCATCAGGACAGCACTATCAGGGCCTGCTGGAGGCGTTGTTGGCGCCTATCACTTAGGGAAATCATCAGGGTTTAGAAACATAATTACTTTTGATATGGGGGGAACATCTTCAGATGTTTCTTTAATCGATGGGAAAATCAGTCGCACACAGGAAAACGTCATAGGAGATTTTCCAATTCGCTTGCCGATGATTGATATCCATACAGTTGGAGCAGGAGGCGGCTCTATTGCATACATAGATAGTGGAGGTTCTTTAAGAGTCGGTCCACAAAGTGCTGGAGCAGACCCTGGGCCAGCGTGTTATGGGCGAGGAAAACTTCCTACAGTAACTGATGCTAATCTTGTGCTTGGTCGTCTTGACCCTAATTTTTTTCTGGGTGGGAGCATGACTCTTTTTCCTGAAAGAAGCTTGGCAGTTATCCAGCCCTTAGCTAAAAAAATCAAAAAATCTATCGTTGAAACTGCAGAAGGAATAATCGAAATTGCTAATGCCAACATGGAAAAAGCGATTCGCGTGATTTCTATAGAACGAGGATTCGACATGAGAGATTTCTCTCTCTTCTCATTTGGAGGAGCAGGAGGAATGCATGCTGCAGAAATCGCTTCTGACCTTAAAATAACAAAAGTAATTGTACCAAAAAATGCAGGCGTACTCTCAGCTCTTGGATTACTACTTGCAGATTCCATTAAAGATTTCACTAAATCCATACTGAAGCCTGCAGAGAAACTTTCATTGAAAAAACTCGACAATCTTTTCGAAACCTTAGGGGAAAAAAGTTTATATGAAATGGAAAAAGAGGGATTTAATAAAGATGAAATAAAAATCTATCCGTATGTTGACCTACGCTATTTAGGACAGTCATATGAAATTACAATTCCCTACAAAAAAAACATGTCTTATTTATCAGATTTCCATGAAGCTCACCAAAAACTTTATTCCTACCATAACCCACAAAGGCCCATCGAAATTGTGAACATCAAGGTAAAGGCAGTAGGAATGAGCCATAAAATCCGCTTTAAAAAGTTCCTGCTGGAAGGTGAAAAACCCAATAAAGCTTTTGTTAAAAACCAGAATTTATATTTCAAAGGAGAAAAATATCAGGCACCGATTTTCAAGAGAAGCCTTCTTTCACACGGAAACAAAATCCATGGACCAGCCCTTGTTGTTGATGAGGAATCAACAACATTCCTTCCTCCATCCTACATACTAAAGGTTGATGCTTACCTCAACTTGATCATTCAAAAAAGAAAGCATGTAAAATGAATAAATTCGACGCCATCGAATTAGAGCTATTCAAAAATATTTTTGTGTCCATTTCTGAAGAAATGGCAGCAGTGCTCGGCAGAACCGCCCTTTCCCCAAACATCAAAGAAAGAAAGGACTTTTCCTGCGCTCTTTTTAACAGCAAAGGAGAAACATTTGCACAAGGTGCACACATTCCTGTTCATCTTGGTGCCATGCCTCTTTCTGTTCAGGCCTCAATCGAAGCACTCACTTTTGAGAAGGGAGACCTTGTTGTTCTTAACGATCCATATAAAGGCGGAACCCACCTTCCGGATATTACATGTATTTCTCCTGTTTTTTTAAATAAAGAACTTTTCTTCTTTGTTGCAAACCGTGCGCATCATTCGGATGTAGGCGGCATGACCCCAGGTTCTATGCCTTTAGCTTCAGAGATTTATCAGGAAGGATTAATTATTCCTCCTTTGAAATTAGTCAATAACGGCCGAATAAATTCAGAACTGTTCTCAATGATTCTGGCTAACGTCCGAACACCAGAAGAACGCAAAGGGGACCTTCTGGCTCAAATTGCAGCTAATAATAAGGGCGTGCATCGCTTAAAAGAAATTGTACAGACACACGGCCTTAAAAAAATTCTACGTTATTCCACTCTTGTGCAAGATTATACGGAAAATATATTAAGACAGACGATTCAAACGATTCCTGACGGGAAGTATACATTTGAAGATTACCTGGACGATGATGGAATAAACCCTGACCCAATAAGAATCGCTGTTGAAATAACAATCAAAGAAGACGAAGCTGTTATCGATTTCAGTTCCTCTTCTCCTCAGGTTGAGGGAAATGTGAACGCTAACTTTGCTGTAACATTTTCAGCCGTGCTCTATGTTTTCCGCTCCCTTGTAGAAGAAGATATTCCCTTCAATACTGGATTGATGAGGCCTTTGCATATCATTGCTCCTCAAGGCTCAATCCTCAATGCGAAATTTCCTGCTGGTACAGCAGGAGGAAACGTCGAGACGTCGCAAAGAATTGTAGATGTCCTTCTTGGGGCTCTCTCGAAAGCAATCCCAGAAAATATTCCTGCGGCAAGTTCAGGGACTATGAACAATATCGCCTTCGGGGGATTCGACCCTAAAAGGGAAACAAATTTCACATACTATGAGACTATTGGAGGAGGAATGGGAGCGAGTGCGCTTCGTTGTGGCCTTAGTGGAGTCCATACTCATATGACAAATTCCCTTAACACTCCAATAGAGGCCCTGGAACATTATTTGCCAATAAAAATAAACAGATACAGTCTAAGAAGAGGCTCTGGAGGCAAAGGGGAAAGAACAGGAGGAAAAGGTATTATAAGAGAGTATGAATTTTATATTCCCGCCCAAGTGACAATTATCTCGGAAAGAAGGAAGTTCGCACCTTATGGCCTTCATGGAGGAGAAAGAGGAAAAAAGGGCAGTAATCTTCTGCTAAGCAAAGGGAAATTGAGGCGCCTTAATTCCAAGGTCAACATAAAAGTTCAACCTAATGATGTGCTACGCATAGAAACTCCTGGAGGCGGAGGATATGGCGCCAAGAAATAAAAAATTCTCT
>DAOUSP010000014.1 GCA_030627155.1 Candidatus Aminicenantota bacterium | reverse complement strand
AGAGAAATTGATAAACATATCGAGCCAAGACAGAATATAGGAGAAACATTGGTAAATAAAGGCTTGATCGCTCAAAAGGATTTACTTGATGGCCTTCGTTATCAAATGAGAGAGATTGTTTTGAATCTTTTTCCTTTTTTCGAAGGAGAATTCAAGTTCCAGGAGAAGGAAGATTTTGGTGCAATAGATTTTGATATCCGGATAGATTCGTCTCTGCTGATTGAAGATGGAATACGCAGAATGAAATATGATCAAAACTTGAAAAGATTTTTGGAGAAAAGAATTCCTGTTCAAAAAAGCCGCGAATTTTATTTCCGCTTGACTGAAGATGAAAAAAACATCTATAAACACATAAATGGTGAGTTGTCTTCTGACTCTATTTTGCAATCTTTGGAGGTTCATCCCGATATTTTTTGGAAAAGCTTATATCTTTTCTATTGTTTAGATTTGATCGGATTTGAAGAAGAGAAGGTTCTAAAAGAGAAACATAAGGAAAAAGAACCCTCTACTAAAGGAGCCCGCTTTTCAGTGGAGGATGTAATAGAGTTTCATAGCCGCCTTGGTCAAATAGATTATTACCAGATTCTTGGCGTCTCCCGCACAGCCGTCGTAGGGGATGTAAAAAAGGCGTATTTTCGTATGGCACGAAAATATCATCCAGACCTTTATCCTCGAGATCTCAATGATGAAATAAAGGAAAAAATCTCAGATGTCTTTGACCAAATCACAAAAGCTTACCAAGTTCTTAGTGATGAAGTGAAAAGGAAAGAATACGATAAAAAAGTTGATACCCCTGAAAAAGAAGGTAAAAAAGAGATTAGAAAAACAGCCGAAATCAAATTTCGCCAGGCGAAAACCTTATTCAATCAAGGACGCTACGAAGAAGCGAGTATTTTTTTAGAAGAAGCTGTCCGTTTGGACAAGAATAAAGGAAGTTACTTTTTATTGCTTGCCATGACACAGTCAAAAATCCGGTCCCTTCATAGACAGGCGGAGGAAAATTTTCAAAAAGCAATAGAATTGGAGCCTTGGAATCCGGAAAGCCATGTAGGATTGGGCCTGTTGTACAAAAGCGAAGGTATGCCTGTAAAAGCAAAGAAACAGCTTTGGATGGCACTTTCTGTTGACCCTGACCATAAAGTTGCCCGGAAAGAGTTAGGAATTAAAGATAACCGCAAGAAAAAGATGGGGTTAAAGGATATATTGTCTTTTGTTTTTTCCAGTAAAAAGAAATAGAACTATCCTTTTTTTACGCGCCTTAAAAATTCTTCCTCATTCCAAACTGGAATACCGAGTTGCTTTGCACGTTCAAGCTTTGAACCAGGAGATTTTCCTGCTATCACACAAGTTGTTTTCCGGCTGACTGAGGATACGACCATGCCTCCATTGCGTTCGATAATTTCTGAAGCTTCCTCCCGTGTTAGACTTGAAAGTTGGCCTGTTAAAACAAAGGTTTGGCCCGCAAAAGGAGCTTCTTTTGGAATCAAAGGTTCTTTTACTGAAGTAGAAACTCCAAGCTCTTTTAATCTGTTTATTAATTTAATATTTCCCGGTTGACTAAAGAAGAACACAATGCTCTCTGCGACCTTAGGTCCGACATCCTGGAGTTGAGTCAGTTCTTCAAAGGGTGCTTTTGCAAGTGAATCTAAGCTTTTGAACTTAGATGCTAAAACTTGGGCAGTGCGCTCTCCAACATATCTAATGCCAAGTGCATATATTAGGCGGGAAAGATCTCTCTGTTTTGACCGTTCAATTTCATTCAAGAGATTTTGTGCACTTTTAGGGCCCATCCTCTCAAGATTAGCCAAATCTTCATGCGAGAGTAAATAGATGTCAGGAATTTTACAGATAAGCTTTTTCTCTAATAATTGATTGACGATAGACTCTCCTAACCCTTCTATGTTCATTGCTCGACGTGAGGCAAAATGAAGTAAGGATTCTTTTAGTTTTGCCGGACATGATGGATTGATACAACGAGATATCGCTTCACCTTTGGGTTTAAAAGCAGGGGAGTTGCAAACCGGGCAGGTTTCAGGAAAGACAAATCGGCGTTCATTTCCGGTTCGCCGCTCTTTCATGACCGAGACGACTTTGGGGATGACATCCCCGCTTCGTTCAATCAGCACGTAGTCTCCTATGCGAATATCTTTTCTCTTGATTTCGTCTTCATTGTGAAGGGTGGAGCGGCTGATGGTGATCCCTGAAAGCTTCACTGGTTCTAAAACAGCCACAGGAGTTAGCGCGCCTGTTCGCCCGACCTGAATACGAATGTCCTTAATTTTTGTAGTTGCTTGTCTTGCAGGGAATTTAAATGAGATTGCCCAACGAGGAAACTTTGACGTACTCCCGAGTATTTTTTGCTGGGCGACAGAATCGACTTTTACTACAATTCCATCCACGTCGTAATCTATGCTGTCTCTTTGTTTTTGCCACTTTTCATAAAAGGAAATAACTTCTTTTAAAGAGGAGCAGTATTGAGAATGAGGGTTTATTTTAAACCCAAGGGCTTTTAATGTGTTGAGACTTTCCCACTGGGTTTTCAGTTCCTTCCCTTGGATAAAAATGGAATAAAGAAAAACATCTAATCCACGTGCCGAAACTTCCTTTGGGTCAAGGAGCCGAATAGACCCGGCGGCTGCATTTCTTGGATTAGCAAAGAGTGGCTCTCCTTTTTTTTCGCGTTCCTGATTTATTTTATTGAAGGATGAAAAAGGGAGGTATATTTCTCCCCTTACTTCGATTTCCCGAGAGTTTGAGATAGATAAAGGCACGCTTTTTATGGTTTTGACATTTACTGTGACATCGTCCCCACGAAATCCATCTCCCCGCGTTACAGCTTGAGTGAACTTGCCATTTCGGTAAACGATGGCAATTCCTAAGCCGTCTATTTTTAATTCTGAAACGTAATGAATAGGTTCGTTGGGAATTATCTTTTTTATTCTTTCCTCAAATTCTAACAGCTCTTCCTCTTTGTAGCAGTTATCCAAACTAAGCATAGGAATGCTATGTGGTATAGATACAAATCCTTTGACAGGCTGTTCCCCTACTCTTTGTGTTGGAGAGTCAGGGGTGATTAATTCGGGGAATTGTTTTTCGAGTGTTTCCAGCTGTTTTACAAGAGCATCAAATTCACTGTCTGAAATTTGGGGGTCATTATCTACGTAGTATTTTTTTTCGTGGTATTTAATCTCATCTCTCAGCTTTTGAATTTTATCTTTTGCTTTTTTGAAAGAGAGATTTCCCACTCTCTGTTCCTCTTATAAAATAAGGTAGATAATATTTATGATATGCCTAATTTCTGTTTTGTTTGTGCGATGAGCTGGTTGAACTTTTCTAAAGCAGCTTGTTGTGATGCTTCTAATTTTTGGATTTCTTTTTTCTCAATATCGATTTGAGCCAAGAGAGTTTCCATTTCCTTCTTTTCTGCATCGGTCAGGTCTTCTTCGTTTTTGTCTCCAAATTTTTTATTGAAAGAATTTGTTATGTCTTCGAGTTTTTTGCTCCGTTTAGATAATTCTTTGATGGTTTCGTTGTATTTGAATTCTTTGTTGGCTGTAAAGAAAATGCTTTCTGCTAATTGCATGGCTTTTTGAGTGTTTGAATGTGGGAGAAAGCTTGCTTCCAGGAGATAATTGAGAGCTTCAGTGGATAATGAAGGGCTTGAATTGGCCTTTTCTGCAAGGATAATACCTATATTGTAAGCCAAGTCTCCGCTTTTTTGCTTGGCATAAGCCTGTTTATAATACTTCAAAGCTTCACTTTTTTTCCCATTTCTGTGTAAAGATTTTGCGTAGTAGACAATGCTTGCGTAATCATTCAATGTGGTTGCTGTTACTTTGAATGCTTTCTCTGCTTCAACAAAAGATTTGGAATCATATAGTTCCTTCCCTACTTTTTTAAGAATATTCAAGATTTCTTTATTTTTCAGGATATTATACGATTGAATGTATGCATTAGCAGCCCCTTTGAAGTCTCTTGCCTTCTCCATGGCTTGGCCTTGTGCAAAGTAACCAGCTCCTATGAATTGAGCCCATTGTTTTGCCGAGGCAACTGCAGATTCTTTGTTTTTATTGGCCTGAGCAATTTGGACAACTTTGGCCGCATAATTTTTTGCCTTGTTGAGATTCTGGCCGATGCTGCTGTAAATTCCAGAAAGCTGGATATAAACCTGGCACTTTGTTAGATCGTCCAATCCATCCAAGGACAATGCTTTTTCCCCATATTCTATCGTTTCTTTTGTTGTTTTTCCGTTGTAAGGGAGCAAGCAAAGGTTGGCATAAGCAAAATTTTCGTATGTAGTCCCTTTTCCTCCGTATTTGGCAATGTAGTCTTTCAGAAGCATTGCTTTTTGCGCAACATTTGGTGTTGTTATAGCTTTTATATAGGCTTCATCCGCTTTTGAGTTTTGTCCGAACATGGAGGTGAACAGGAAAAAAATTAATGTTAATGTGATTAGAGCGGTTTTTTTCATCTTATAACCTCTTCTTGAGAATTTTTTGCATAATAACGCTATGTAATTAAAATGTCAACCTGCATGGAAACAGGAATAACAAATTCCCTATTTACAAAAATATTTTAGCAAAAAATGTGCCAAAAGAAAAGTATCAAATATTCATGGTGTGCGTTTTCATTTCCGTGATATTTGAATCTCTATCAATTCGCCTTAACGAAGAAAGACCCGAGAATGGCTTTGCTCCCCTCAGATTTTATACGCCATTCCCTCACCTCCCCCTTCGGCGGCCTTAAAACTCCGCATGTAAGCCCAAATCAACAGTTATTGCCTTTTGCCTTCTTAAGCATAAAGGTTTGTTTGGTCTCGTGCTCAGACATCCTCGGCCGTCTTTACAAGATTCCCTCGGAGTCGATTCGGGAAGGCTAAATCTTCGAAGGTCGCTTCAGCCATCCTCAGGCCTTAATCCCATCTTTCTATCGAGGAATTAAAGATGCTTCCATATTAATGAGAAAAGAAAGGATGAGTTTCTGGATTTCGGTAAGAAAAATGGACATTTGGACATTTTTTGGGACATCATATAAAATACTGCTATGGCTTGTGATTTAAAAGATTTTCCGAAGAAATTTTTAAATTACATTGGAAAAAATTTATATCAGAATGTTGACCTTCGCCAATATTCAAATTTCCAAATTGGTGGAAGGGCTGATTTTTTATTTGAAGCATCCTCCATTAAGCAATTAGTTGAAGCTGTCCGCTTAGCTAAGAAGCATTCCTGTCCGTTTTATGTCATAGGTGGAGGGTATAATATTATATTCGATGATGATGGTTTTCGCGGGCTTATTATTAAAAACTGTGCAAAAGGAATAAATCACACCAGTGAAAAGTCTGTTGAAGTTGATTCAGGAGTAACATTAAAAGAGTTTCTTAAGTTTTGCTTGGAAAGAGAATTGGGTGGAATGGAGTTTTTGGCAGGAATTCCTGGTACTATCGGGGGTGCGATTTATGGTAATGCAGGAGCATTTGGCAAAGATATTGGAAGCTTCTTAGAAAAAGCAACCATTTTAGATGACAAAGGAGAAAGGATAACAGTGAGCCAGAGTTATTTTGCTTTTGGCTATCGTTATAGCATCCTTAAGAGAACCCAGCAAGCGGTTTTAAAAGCGTCATTTTCACTTGTCAAAGAGGAGGATCAAGAGAAAATAAAGGAAGAAATAGAAAATAATTTGGAAGCCAGGCGGAAAAAGCATCCTCCACTGAGCCTGCCTTGCTGTGGAAGTTACTTTAAAAATCCTGTTCTTCCGAGTGGAAAGAAAGTAGCGGCAGCCGTTCTTTTAGAACAAGTGGGGGCCAAGAATCTTCGGGTCGGAGGAGCGGCTGTATATAAAGGCCATGCCAATTTTATCTATAATACTGGGAGAGCCACTGCTAAAGATGTGCTCCAGTTAGCCTCAAAACTCAAAGAGAGAGTCAAAGAAAGATTTGGAGTTGTTCTTGAGGAAGAAGTTATTTTTCTCCCAGCAATATCTCAATAGCCGCAATTTTTTCTGCGGGGATTTTCCGTTCCCTTTTAGCTATTTCTAAGGCTTCCCGTGCAAGCGTCCTGTATATTTCATGGTAAGAAGCAGTTTTTCGTAATGCATCAAGATGCAATGAAACAGATTTGTTGTCTCCTCGAACAATAGGACCTGTCAACGATGCTGATGGAGAAGAGCCTTTGACGTTTCTCCATGTGCCTTCTACTAAAGGGACAAGAGTCTGAAAAGCCATCTTTTTCTCGAGGCCAATATTTTCCAAAAGAGAGGCAGCAATATCTAAAAGCACAACGAAAAAGTTAGATGCCATGCTGCAAGCTGCATGATAGGATGGTTTTTCTTTTTTTGGGACCACCAGGAAATAGCTCCCTAACTTGTTAATAATATTTTTTGCAAGAGACAAAGCACTCTCCTCTCCTTCACACCCAAAATAAATACCTTTGAACGCCCCAAGATTAGGAGTTTTTTGGTGGAATGATTGTATTGGATGTATGGATGCGGTTTTAGCGCCTTTATTTTTAAGAGGACTCAGAACCTCTGAAGAAAGCAATCCACTGCAATGAAAGACATATTTTTTTTTCCAGGAGACATCTGACCGGGCAAGATTGAGAGCGACTTTTTCTATGGCATCGTCTGGGACAGTTATGAAGAGGATGTTTCCGAGCTTTGCAGTGAGCGAATGGTCAGTGGAAGCCATCCCATCCCTGATAATTTCTTGACTCTCTTCGGCCGACTTCTGTGTCTGACAGGAGATTCCAGTAATAGAGAATCCTATTTTTGAAAGAGTAAAGCCAAGAGATGTGCCGAGCCTTCCGGCTCCAATGATAGCAATGTTATTCATCTTTTGCCTTAAAGATTTCGATCCAGTGATTGATCTCAAGTGGAGAGAGCTCCTTTACATTTTTTTTTGTTTCCAAATACTTTTTGTGTTTTTTCAGGATAATCCGCAGTTCTTTGTGAAATTCCTGGCAGGTGAGGGTATTTGCTCCTTTCATTCTGGCATATGTTTTAATCTCCCTGTCAGAGCTCACTACAAAAAATCTTTTTAAGTCATTTTGTTTGGAAATGATGTCTTTAATAACCCTGTCAGCATTCTGTTCGAAATCAGGAAAAAGAATCTTAAATGACTTTTTGCAGAATTTTTCATCTGTGAAACGGGTATCAGGAGGTCCGTCAAAAACAAGAATGACTCTCGCTTTTTTGATTCTCTGAAAAATCAATAAATTTGATACCAGCTCATACTTACTCTTTGGGTCTTTTAGAGAATGAGGATAAATAAGTCCGATTAAGTTGCTTCCATCGATTAAATATGCCATTTTACTGAGTGAAATAGTATATGCCCAAATTCAAAACATCTATTAATCTTATATGATAACAATACTGATTCTTCGTATTATCCAGGGGGCCAGTTCATCCGGCGCCCGCCCAGAAGATGAAAATGAATGTGTAAGACTTCTTGGCCCGAATCCCTGGCGGTGTTGAGGACGATTCTGTAGCCCCTTTCAGAAATTCCTTGTTCCAAGGCAATCTGACGGGCTTTCAATAACAAGTGGCTTAATATGTCCTTTTTGTCTTCAGGTACATCATTGAGGGATGCATAATGTTCTTTTGGAATGAGCAAAATATGAATAGGGGCTTGGGGATTTATGTCTTTAAAAGCAACCATGCGGTCGTCTTCATAAATAAAGCTGGTAGGAATTTCTTTCTGAATAATTTTACAGAAGATGCAGTTTTCCATTTTATGCCTTTCTCCTATCCCCGGAGTCTTTCTATTTGTGCTCCGAGAGATTTTAGTTTTTCTTCAATTTTTTCATATCCTCTGTCGAGATGCTCAATATCATTGATAGTGGTTTCACCGTTTGCAATTAGGCCTGCAAGGACAAGAGATGCAGAAGCTCTTAAATCTGAAGCTATTATTTCTGCCCCAGAAAGAGGTGATTTTCCCTTGACAATGGCTTTGTCACCAGAAACTTCAATATTTGCGCCAAGCCGCAGAAGTTCGTTTATATGGGAAAATCTTCGGTCAAAAATGGTCTCTGTGATGATTGAGGTCCCGTCTGCCTGTGTCATAAGCACAGTAAATTGTGCTTGCATGTCTGTTGGAAAACCTGGATAGGGTGAAGTTGTGATATCTTGAGGTTTTATATCTTCGCTACCCAAAATGCGGAGAGTAGTAGGATTTAAATTTTCTATCCTGGCACCAGAATATCGAAGTTTTTCGATTAAGGTATCCAGATGGTGGGGCTGGATATGTGTGAGCGTTATATCCCCTTGTGTTAGGGCTCCGGCTATGAGAAATGTTCCTGCCTCTATCCGGTCTGGAATGATTTGATGAGTTGCTCCACCTAATTCCTCGACTCCTTTTATCCGGATTGTTTCTTGGCCGACGCCGTCGATTTTTGCTCCCATTTTAATAAGCAGTTCACAAAGGTTTGTTACCTCTGGCTCTAAGGAGCAATTTTTTAGAATGGTTTCGCCTTTAGTTAAAGAAGCAGCCATGATTAGATTTTCTGTGCCCCCAACTGTTTTTTTCTCGAATTCTATTTCTGCCCCATGAAGCTTTTTTGCCGATGCATTGATATAACCGTGTTCAAGTTTTATGGAAGCGCCCAGTTTTTCGAGCCCATGAATGTGTAAGTCTATCGGACGGGAACCGATGGCACACCCTCCTGGTAAAGCAACTATCGCCTTTCCATGACGGGCAAGAAGCGGCCCCAGGACCAGGATGGATGCCCTCATTGCACGAACCAGTTCGTAAGAGGCCTCATCCGAACAGATGTTTTTTGTGCGGATAGAAATGGAATTTCTGTTGATATGGCAGTCAGCTCCCAGCTCTTTCATCAAAGTTAAAATTGTAAAGACATCCTTGACAAGTGGGACATTTTCCAGGTGAACATTCTCATCCGTTAGTATTGTTGCGGTAATTGCAGGCAAAACTGCATTTTTAGCGCCGCTGATTCTTACTTGTCCCTTAAGTTGAAGGTTATGGCTTCCAATAATTCTTATTTTTTCCATCTAACCCCATTCTAAATGAATGCCTTTTAAAATACAATAATTCATCAAATTAAGTTTTTTGAAAGCATTCAATCTATTCTCTATATACTTCTTTGTATAAGAGTTTACTCCACAGGCGTTTTTATATTGAAGATTAAAGGCTGCGGAGGGCCTGGTCAAGATCTCCAATGATATCATCAGGATTCTCAGCTCCCACACAAAGCCGGATAAGCTGAGGGGGGATATCTGCCATCTTGCGTGCTTCTTCTCCCTGTTGCTGGTGTGTCGAGATAGCAGGGATCGTGGCGACACTCTTAATGCGGCCAAGGTCTGTGGCCCTGAAAATTATCTTAAATTTATCAAAGACTTTTCTTGCATTCTCTGGTGGGCCTTCTACATGGAAACTCATAAGGTGTCCATAGCGATTGACGTTTTCACCCGTTTCATCGTCGGAGTCGACAAGTTTCATGTACTTTTTTGCCAGTTGATGGAGATGGAAGCTTGGGTGGCCAAGGTAATCAACCTTACTTACTCGGGGGTGGGTGCTAAGAAAATCTGCCACTTTCTGGCAGTTTTTACTGACCAGGTCAACCTTGGAGCGAAGTGTACGAAGGTCGTTGATTGCAAAAAGAGCATTCACAGGGGAGGAGGCAGGACCATTATCCCTGTATGGGAAGAACTTGACATATTCGGCAAAACTTTCTTTAAACAGGGGGTTGTCGTTTTTAATTTTAGAAACGATAGGTTTTCGGCTGATTAAAGCCCCTCCAATAGCGAGCCCTCCTGAAGTAATAGTTTTTGTAAGTGAGTGGATGACAATATCTGCTCCGTATGCAATAGGGCGCAACAGGGCTGGGGTAGCGCATGTTGAGTCAAAGATGAAAGGAATTTCCCAGGAATGAGCTAAATCAGCCACGGACTTAACATCGCAAAAAGACTGTTGAGGATTGCTCGGGGCTTCAACGTATAGAAATCGGGTGTTCTCGTCGATTTTTTCTTTCCAGTCGTTTATGTCCTCAGGATGAAGAACCCAACGGACTTCAATTCCCCTTTCCTGCATTTTTCTTACAGAGAAATGTTGAAATGTTCCGCCATACACTTGAATAGACGATACAAAATTTATCGATTCCTGTCCTTCTTTTTGCTTTACAAGGAAAGGATCAATAGCACTCATGATGGCAGACATTCCTGAGGAGGTCACGAGGCAAGAAGTATCATATCCTGTCTGATAGCCCTCCAGAAGGGCAAGAACCCATTCAAGATAATAGGTTGTCGGATTAGCAATTCGTGTGTAGCACCAGGTGGGGATTAGATAAGCAAGAGCGGCTTCGAGTTCATCAGAATCCCTGTATGCTTGCGAGGTGGACAGGTAGAGAGGTTCGATAACTGCCCCTTGGTTATTATTAATGGCTTCTTCTACAGAATATAGGCCGTGAACCGCAATAGTGTCAAACTTTAAGCTCTTCATGAACTTCAAGTGGGTTTCTTTCTTGGCAAGAAGTTCTTCGGCCTTTTTGATGTATTCCATTACTCCAGGCCTGTATTGTTGATCGTCGTTCATAATTCCTCCATAAAAATAAATTTTTTGATAGGAAATCCCTTCTTTTTACACTGGAATTCCTTCATTGAATCAAAAATACACACTTTTACTTATTTTGTTAACAGGTTAATATAATCTCCAGTAAATTATATTGAAACTCTAAAATTTTTTCAGCTTTTATTTGCAGGTTTTTTGTAATTTGCTAAGGCTCATCGAATTTTTTGGCAATCCTTGACTAATAACTTTTTATATGGTATTGAATTTTCTCAAGAACATGAAATTAAAGGGGAACAAAAAAATAGTTTCTCATCACCTTTAAATCAAATTTATATAAGCCAAGGAGGAAAACAATGCGTATCCTTTTCATTGGATTTGGAACTGTAGGGCAAGGATTAGCGGAGCTGCTTTTAGAGAAAAAGAACATTCTTTTAAAAGAATATGGATTGGATTTCACGACTATCGGTATTTCAGATACGCTTAAGGGCAGTATTTTCAATCCTGAAGGTATTGATTTACGAAAAGCTTTAGATACTGTAAAAAAAGAGATTCCTCTCTCAGAAGGTGCTGGAGAAAAATATACTGGAGATGCTTTAGCCATGATTCAGGAAGCCAATGCCGATGTCATGCTGGAAGCTACATATACAGACATTAAAACAGCGGAGCCAGCTACTTCCCATATCAAGAAAGCAATCGAGCGAGGCATGCATGTTGTAACCACCAATAAAGGTCCTGTGGCGCTCTATTATAATGAACTAAATTCGCTGGCAAAAAATAAAGGGGTTCAGTTCCTGTTTGAAGGCACTGTCATGAGCGGGACCCCTGTTCTGAACCTTTTCAGGGAAACACTGGCGGGAAGTACAATCCAGGAAATAAAGGGGATTCTAAACGGAACAACAAATTATATTCTTACAAGGATGGAGGAGGGCCTTTCATATGAAGAAGCCCTCAAGAAGGCCCAGGAATTCGGCTATGCAGAAGCTGTGCCTGACGCAGATGTTTTAGGCTGGGATGCCCTGGCTAAAGTAACTATTTTGGCGAAAGTCATTTTTGGAGCAAAAGGAAAACCTTTTGACTATCCATGTGAAGGGATTACGGGGATCTCTTCCAGCGCTATTGCTGACGCAAAATCTCGTGGGAAGCGATTTAAACTTATTGGAAAAATCTGGCAGGAAGGGAATTTAGTTAAAGCTTCTGTGGAACCAGAAGAGATTGACCTTTCCCATCCACTGGCAGGCGTGATGGGTGCAACAAATGCCATAACGATTACTACCGATACCCTTGGAGAAGTTACTATCGTTGGTCCTGGTGCAGGAAAGAGGGAAACAGGTTACAGTATGCTTGTTGATTTGATTAAGATAGGAGGCCAGAAATGAAGATGCTTCTGAATGGGGAATGGGTTGACAGGGATCATAAAATTGAGGTCAAAGACCCTTTCGATGACTCTTTAATAGATACTGTCCCAAAAGCTACAAGCGAGGACGTTGAAACTGCTTTAAATGCAGCAGTTCAAGGATTTGAACAGGCGAAAAAATTAACAGTTTATGAAAGGGCGCAGATTCTTTATAAGACGGCATCCATTGTCTCAGAGAACCTGGAGGATTTCGCCCGCCTTATTGCCCGGGAGGGCTCGAAAACAATTCGTGAGGCTCGTAAAGAAGCTTCACGATGCGTCAACACTTTGACAGTATCTGCAGAAGAAGCAAAGCGCCTCCTTGGCGAAACAATCCCATTCGATTCTTTTCCTGGTGGAGAAAATCGCCTGGGGTATTTTTACAGATTCCCTATTGGAGTTGTATTGGCGATAACTCCATTTAATGACCCTTTGAATCTGGTTGCCCATAAAATTGGCCCTTCAATTGCGGCAGGAAATGCAACCATTTTAAAACCGGCAACAGTGACACCATTGTCTGCATTAAAATTGGCAGAGGCCCTTCTTGAGGCAGGCCTTCCTCCAGTGGTGCTTCAGGTTATAACAGGGTATGGGTCAGAAATTGGCGATCATTTGGTTCGCGACCAAAGGGTGAGGATGATATCTTTCACAGGAGGAGTTGAAGCAGGAAAGCAAATTGCGGGCGTAGCAGGCATTAAAAAGATAGGAATGGAGCTTGGGTCGAACTCCCCTGTTATCGTCTGGGAAGATGCTGACTTAAAGGAAGCCGTGGAATCTTGTGTGTCTGGAGCATTCTGGGCTGCAGGCCAAAATTGCATTGGCGTCCAGCGCATTTATATTCACCGGAGTATTTATAAAGAATTTAAAAAAGAATTTGTAAAACGAACTTCCCGGTACAAAATTGGAGATAAACTCAATGAAGAGACAGATATGGGGCCTATGATAACCGAAGGGGAAGCAAAACGCGTGGAAAGCTGGGTGAAGGAAGCCGTGGACATGGGAGCTTCTGTGCTTACCGGGGGGAAGCGCCGCGGAGCCTTTTTTGAGCCAACAGTACTTGAAAATGTTCCGGAAGGTGCCGCGATTCATTATGAGGAAGTCTTTGGGCCTACCGTGAATCTTTATCCTGTGGATGATTTGGATGAGGCATTAAAAAAAGCAAACTCTTTGCCTTACGGGCTTCATGCTGCGATATTCACAAAAAATGTGGATATCGCCTTTAAAGGTGCCTATGGTTTGGATTGTGGTGGAGTGATGATCAATGATTCTACAGACTACCGCCTCGATTCCATGCCATTTGGAGGCATTAAATATTCGGGCTTGGGAAGGGAAGGAATCAAATTCAGTCTTTTAGAGATGACCGAACCAAAAGTGATTTGTTTTAATCTCTCAAGGTAATAAACCTAAAATTAACCTCAAGCGAAGACAAGATAAAGGAGAAGGAAAACTTTACTGGCGTAGCTTGGCTCAGTCTTCTTAGATTTAGATAAAAAAAAGAGCAGCGAAAGATTTCTCCCGCTGCTCTTTTTGTGTTTGTCTCTTGTTATAGACTCTGCAGGTGAATTTACTTTTTAATCTGCTGCTCAATCCATTCTGTTGTGACACTCTTCGGACGCTCGAGTGGCAAGCCAATGGCTCTGTCCCAGACAAGTGAGGCGAGAACCCCGAGTGCCCTGGAGACGCCGAAAAACACAGTATAGAAATCATATTCAGTAACACCATAATAGACTAACAGGCAGCCAGAATGTGCATCAACATTTGGCCAGGGATTCTTTGCCTTGCCGTGTTCAATAAGGATATCAGGGACTACTTCATATAGAGCGCTCACAATTTTAAAGATTTCATCATCAGGAAGGTGTTTTAGAGCGAATTCTCTTTGAGCAACATACCTTGGGTCTGTTTTTCGCAGGACAGCATGTCCATATCCAGGTATTACTTGGCCAGCATTCAATGTATCCCAAACAAATTGTTTTAGCTGTTCTTTGGTTGGAACGCCGCCAAATTTCTCCCTGAGATCCATTATCCATCGAAGGACTTCTTGATTTGCTAAGCCATGCAATGGTCCAGCTAATCCATCCAATCCTGCGGAAAGAGAATAAAAAGCATCCGAGAGAGCAGAGCCTACAAGGTGGGTTGTATGAGCGGAAACATTTCCTCCTTCGTGGTCGCTGTGAAGAACAAGATACAACCGCATAAGTTCTTTAAATTCTTCGTTCTCAATGCCCATCATATGAGCAAGATTTCCTCCCCAGTCGAGGTTGAAGTCAGCAGGAATATGCTCGTCATTCTTGTAGATTTTACGATAGATATAAGCAGCAATATGAGGGAGCTTCGCAAGCAGATTCATTGCGTCTTCGAACATGGGATCCCAGTAGTCTAACTTATTCATGCCTTCCCGGTATCGTTGAGCGAAAATTGAATCTTTTTGTAAAGCCAAAACAGCCATTGAAAACTGTGTCATTGGGTGTGTTTCTTTGGGGATAGCTTTAAGTGTGTTGATAAGATGTTCTGGGAGAGCGCTTCTTTTCTGCCATTCTTTAGTGATTTCTTTCACGTCATCTTCAGTTGGCAATTCACCAGTAAGTAAAAGATAAAATATTCCTTCAGGAAGTGGCTCTTCTCCGCCTGGTGCCTTGGGCAATTTTTCCCGAAGTTCTGGAATGGTATATCCGCGAAAACGGATCCCTTCCATCGGGTCAAGAGCCGATGTTTCTGTCACCATGCATTTGATGCCGCGCATTCCGCCATAAGCTTGAGCTATTGTGACGTCTGAAATTTTGACGTCACCATGTTCCTTATTGATGGTGCGGATTCTCTGGCGCATCGGGTCAATTTGTGAAGAAAACTTTTCCTTTAATGATGCCATTTGTGATCCTCCTTTTGACTATTATTAAGTATTAGATATTAATGCCATTGATTAATAATAAGTATGATTTTCCTTCGTATTTTTAATGGAAATTGAATATAGCATTCTCACATCGTCATGTCAATTAAAATGGAGGATAAAAATATAAATATTATAAAATATTGCTGAATTTAAATATTGCTGAATTTGTGAGGCAACCTTCTCATGTGATTTGACATTTGTAGTCCAGAATTGTTTATTATATAAGAAAAAATTATCCATATTAGGGATATAAAGGAGAGAGCAATGGGACTATATGAAGTAATAATAATTCTTGTAATTTTAGTTCCAGTTTTTTTAGTTATTGGCATAGGTATTTACAACATGCTAATCAAGTTACGGAATCGCTCTGATAACGCCTGGGCTCAGGTGGATGTCCAGCTTAGGCGCAGGTATGATTT
>DAOUSP010000197.1 GCA_030627155.1 Candidatus Aminicenantota bacterium | reverse complement strand
TTTAATCATTTGTTTAAATACATATTCAGATGTGAAGACTGTTTTGTATTTTCTTTTAAAATCGATGAGCCGTCTAATAATCTCTTTAAATTCAGGCATTTCATCTTCAGAAATCATATATTCTTTTTTTGCGGTTCTTAACCAGGTGTACGCGCTGAAATTCATTTTGACCTCCCACTCCCTGGCTTTTTCAGCCAAGGCAATCACATCTTTGTAATTTTGGCTTTGTACAACACAACTTAGCGTAATACAGTTGTCTTTTATTGCTCTTAGGGAATTACATAGAGTCTCGATGCGTTTGAAAAGGCCAGGGACGCCGCGGAACTCATCGTGCCTCTCATCAGGATAGTCAAGAGAGACAGAAAATTCATCTACGCCTGCTTCCCTGAGACTGGCATATTTTTCTTTAGTCAAGAGGGAAGCATTTGTTGTAAGCACGATATAAGGTGGTCTTTGAGGTCTTTTTATGAGCTTGATGATTTGTTCCAAATCTCTGCGCAGCAGGGGTTCTCCTCCAGATATTTGTGCAACGACAGGTTTCAATTCTTCGGCGCGTGTGCCAAATCGCTCAGGAGTTGCCCGTTCTTCCTCCGTGACTATTCCTCCAAGATGGCAGTGATTGCATTTAGCATTACAGCTATATGTGATTTCGAAGGACACACAAAAGGGGCGTTTTAATAGAAAGTTTTTTGTGCCCCGGCTTGCTAAATAAAATGCCCGTATTGGATTTATTGCCATGATACTCCTTTTATTATGTATAGACTTTTTTTTCAATGGATTGCTTTTTATTCAAGAGAGTAAAAGAATAAATTTTTACACCGATTAGCGCAGTAGCAAATACTGCTGCTAAAATCTGTAAATTTGGTAAAAATATCAAAATCAGTGTGACAACTGTTGAGTTGCAAAATTTTGCAAAAGGGCAGTAATTTAAAAGATAAACCGTGCGGTCCACTTTATAGAAATAATTAGGGGAAATTATATCGAATTTTACAAATTGGTAGCTGAGATAGAAATCCACAAATGCAAAATCAATAAGGTAAATAGCCACTGGAATAAAAAGATAGGGCCGGAAAAAGAGAAAATTGATATAGAAAAAAAGAGTTTCAACTCTATCTGCGATTATATCGATTTCAGCTCCCAGAATGGTTTCTTGCCTGAATCTTCGTGCATACATACCATCGAGAACATCTCCAAACCAATGAATCCCCAAGCCGATAAAATTGTATGTGGGATTCATCTTGAGGATTGCGAGAATAAAGAATGTTAGTGAAAGGGACAATCGAACCATCGTAATTATGTTCGATTCACTGTAAATGCTTTGAGGATCTTTCGGCTTAAACATGAAAAATTTCCTTCTTTTTACATTGATTCATGTTATTAATTCTAATTTTGCTTTCTTGCAGCGGGTTTAGTTTTAGGGCTTTTAGGAAGCTCTTTTATTTTATTCAAAGGTGCATCAAATTTTCCGTTTCCATCTACATCGATAAAAATCGGATTTGTGAGAGCATAAGGAAGCGTGGCATTATAGAGAAGACCTGTACGGGAAGTATTCTGAAGAACAGGGAAAAGGCTTTTTTCCCCAAGGGCTTCTACAGCAATAAAAGAATCTTTTTCCAAATTTAATGAAATTTGCTTGGTGAACCGCACACCATTTTCCCCTTGGTCTTCTATTGGAAAGGTAAATTCTCTCTTTCCATTTATAATTATCCTCACTTCATCCACAGATATCCATGGAGCACTCTGAACATTTATTGAAACTTCTATGGTTCCATCTTTATCTGTGATTGTTTCGCCTGCGATGGAAGTGTTATTAACTTTTAAATCAATAAGAGGTCCATTGGAGACAAAAGAATGACCTTTTTTTATTGCTTGAATAAGCGATGCTTCATCCAAATGGTCGCCTTTCTGGCCGATATAATACACATATGTCCGGGAATAGCCTGGTTCTCCCTTATCAATGGTATGGGAATCTGAAGAGCCGACAGCCGGGAAATAATAACCGCGATTCATAAGATTGAGCCAATCCGTAATAACGATATTGTTTGTCGGGTAGAGATAAGGGCCATTCATGATTTCCAGGACGTCAAATGACACATCAAAATTCTTCTGTGCAAAAGAGGCTGATTTTGGGTCGAGTTTGCAGTTGTTAAAATAACCGATTGTGCCTGACCTCGGATGGTTTACCTGAATAAGAGCAGAGGGGGCTTTGACGCGGCTAGCGCGGAAAAGGGGAGCGGCTTCCTTAGCGACAGGGTATATGGCTCCATTGTTTCTCTCGTTTTCACGAAGCTTTAGCGGGTATGTGTTGTAATGTATAACACCAGAGGTAGTCACTTCATTTCCCTTGATAACAGCCAGATATTTATTCAAACCAAGCCTTTCAAGCGTTGGCCAGTAGTCTGTGATATAATTGTGGTCTGTGGCAATTGCAACATCGACTCCCTCAGCCACAACAGATTTTATTCTTTCTTCGATTGTGACACTGCCATCAGAGTTATAGGTGTGCATGTGGGGATCCACAGAGATAAGGTTTTCTGTGTTCAGGACTCTGTCAATATGAAAAGTCAGTTGATGCTCTTTATCCCGGACGACTTCAATGACTTTATAATCAAGCGAATATTCCGGCCCTCTGGAGGAATAAACAAGATAGACTCCAACTGGTATTTTTAATGAGAGGCCGTTTCCCGGTGGATAACAAGAATTTTTGAAAGACTCCCAACGTCTGCTGCTCTCAAGTGGATTAAAAGGCATAAAATAAGGAGACTCGGTCGGTGAGAGGCCAATGAATGTCACTTTGCCAGGGACATATTCTCCTTTGCTGTTTTGAATCCGAACAGTGACAGTCGCTTTGGGTTTGTCATAAAGAATGAATCTGTTTTCTTTTTCAGGCACTACAAGGAATAGCTTTTCGACAACTGCAGGAAAAAAGTTTGCTCTGACAGAATAAAGGCCTTCTGGAAGAGGAATTTCAAGATGGTCAGTGGCACTAAGAAAAGACCGGAAGAAAACAGAAGAGGATAGAGCGTCTTTTACAATAATTTCGAACACATCACCTTTGAATCCCTTAAAATAAAAAACAGCTTTCTCAGATGTAACATTCAATTGACTGTAG
>DAOUSP010000191.1 GCA_030627155.1 Candidatus Aminicenantota bacterium | reverse complement strand
ATTTAATTTATCTAACCTATCTTGGGAGCTTTTATCTTTTTCCTTTTTTAATGCCTGCTTTTCAATCTCAAGCTGGACAATTTTCCTTTCGAGTTCATCTATTTCTTCAGGCATGCTATCAATTTCAATTCTAATACGGGAACCTGCCTCATCAATCAAATCAATTGCTTTATCCGGGAGGAAGCGGTCTGTAATATAGCGGTTTGATAATGTGGCAGCTGCCACTAAAGCAGAATCTTTGATTTTCACACCATGGTGAACCTCATATTTTTCTTTCAGACCTCTTAGAATAGAAATGGTCTCCTCAACAGAGGGTTCTCCCACATAAACCTGTTGAAATCGTCTCTCCAACGCTGCGTCTCTCTCGATGTATTTTTTGTATTCATTAAGAGTCGTAGCTCCCACACATCTCAATTCTCCTCTGGCTAAAGCAGGCTTCAACATGTTGGAGGCATCAACAGCACCTTCTGCAGCTCCAGCACCTATAATTGTATGAAGCTCATCAATAAAAAGGATGATTTCTCCCTGAGCTTCTTTGATTTCTCTTAAGAGTGCCTTTAAACGATCTTCAAACTCACCGCGATATTTTGCCCCAGCGATTAAGGAGCCAATATCAAGCACAAGAATCTTTTTATTTTTAATAATTTGTGGAACATCTCCATTAGCAATGCGTTGGGCCAGGCCTTCAACAATTGCTGTTTTTCCTACTCCAGCTTCTCCTATAAGGACGGGATTATTCTTTGTCCTTCGACAAAGCACCTGAATCACTCTTCTGATTTCATCCTCCCGGCCTATTACCGGATCCAATTTGCCTTGTTTGGCTATAGTTGTTAAATCTCGAGTATATCGCTGGAGAACTTGATACTTTCCTTCGGGTTGTGGATCAGATATTCTTTGAGTTCCCCGAATTGCCATTAGCGCCTGAAGAGCAGCTTCCTCGCTTACGAAATTCCTTCTTAAAATTTGACTGGCCTCACATGAACCTTCTTTTAAAATAGCCATAAATAAATGTTCTGTAGAGATATAATCATCTTTGAGGTTCTCGGCTTCCTTTTGTGCGTTATTCATTATCTGCCTTAAGACCCTTGATAAGTAAACTTCTCCTGCTCCTTTGACTTTTGGCAATTGATGCAAATAGTTTTCTAAGTCATCAATTATTTTCTTTGTATTTGCTCCGATTTTTTCCAAAACAGAAATAACGACATTTTCCTCTTGATTCAAAAAAACCCACAATAAATGCTCAGGAATAAGTTCTTGATGGCCTAATTCTTCTGCTTTTGATTGAGCCAAGCTGAAAGCTTCCTGTGACATTATGGTTAATCTGTCCCACTGCATTTACCTTTCTCCCATTTAAATCAAATATATTATTATTTAAATATGCCAAACCATATAAGTCAAGAGGCTTCAGATTTACGTAAGCATCTTTTCCAGAATATTAACATTTCTTCTTGACAATTTAAAAAAAACTGATATTTTTTTCTTTGGAGAAACTAATGGAAGAAATAGAACTCAGCAGCTGGCTTACTTTAGATGCCATCAAAAAAACAGCTAATATTGAGGAGAGCGTCGGAGATCTTCAAACAGGTCATTTCGTGTCCGTTTTCTGTAAGATTGAAGATGATTATTTAGAACTGTGCTATTCTGATACTTTTTCCAACTTCTTAAGACGATACGAGGATAAAGAAGAATTTCTAAAGGCTATCGAAAAACGAAAAGAAGAAGTTGGAGAATCTGTATTTGAGGAAGATCGCACATATGGAGCCTTTGAGGATGAAGAAACTGAAGAGCCCTTCGGTTACGATGAAGACTCAGAAAATCATTAATTTCTAAGTTGCCTTATCCCCCTTACAAATTTTTTCTTTAAGCTCATTAAGAAAATTTAATGCTTGTAAAGGCGTTATACAAGAGATATCAAAATCCTTTATTTCCTCTTTGATTTCTTCTAACCATGCGTGTTTTCTGTCTTCTTCAAATAGAAGCAATTGAGATTTATCCCTCTTTTTTGATACACGATAAGCAATTTTTGGCTGCCCAGATTCATCAAATTCCTGTTTCTCCATATTAAAAAGAATTTCTTTTGCTCGCTCAATCACTGACCTGGGAATTCCAGCCAGCTTGGCTACATGGATACCATAACTTCGATCAGACGAACCTGGAACGATTTTTCTCAAGAACACAACATCCCCTTTCCATTCTCTCACAGAAACATGATAATTTTTTATCCTTTTCAAAGTTAAGGCAAGTTCTGTCAATTCATGATAGTGAGTGGCAAATAAAGTTTTCGCCCGTAGTTCCTCTTTCTCATGAATGTATTCAGCCACTGCCCATGCAATACTAAGCCCATCAAAGGTACTCGTGCCACGCCCTATCTCATCTAAAAGAATTAGACTTCTCTCTGTGGCATTATTCAATATATTGGCTGTCTCCAACATTTCAACCATAAATGTCGATTGCCCTACGCTTAGAAAATCCATTGCCCCGATACGCGTAAAAATACGATCAACGACACCGACTTCGGCTTCGCTTGCAGGGACAAAGGAACCCATTTGCGCAAGAATGCAAATTAGGGCAACCTGTCTTAAATAAGTTGATTTTCCCCCCATATTTGGCCCGGTCACAATAAGAATCTGGTCTTCATTCCTATCCATATACGTATCGTTTGGGATGAATGGCTCCGAGTTCATCACCTCGATAACAGGATGACGTCCTTCAATTATCTTAATTCTATCTTCTGAATTCACTGCAGGACGAACATAATTCCTCTGGGATGCCAGCTCTGCTAAACAGCAAAGCACGTCCAAACAAGCGATATTCGAGGAAATTTTCTGAAGCCTGGATACTTCACGAGCAATTTTTCCCCTGACCTCAAGGAAAAGTTCGTATTCTAATTCCCCAATACGTTGTTCGGCATTCAAAACTTTTTCTTCATATGTCTTTAGCTCTTGAGTTATGAACCTTTCTGAATTAACAAGGGTTTGCTTCCGAATGTAATCCTGAGGAACCAAAGACAAATTTGACCTTGTGACTTCAATATAGTAACCGAATACTTTATTGTAACGAACCTTAAGGGAAGTAATCCCTGTTCTTTCTTTTTCTTTTTTCTCAAGGAGTGCAATAAATTCTTTCCCTGAATGGCTGAGTTTTCTCAGCTCATCCAATTCATTATTGTATCCTTCCTTAATTATCCCACCAT
>DAOUSP010000164.1 GCA_030627155.1 Candidatus Aminicenantota bacterium | reverse complement strand
GTCTTCTATTGGCTGGATGAAGTGGCTTTTTTGGTTTTTCCTCCTCTACTGCTTCACTTCTTCATCATTTTTCCAAGGCGAAAAAAAAATTTAAGAAAGATTTTATCTTCCATTTACTGGTTATATCTTCCAGGAGGCATACTTCTGCTTGCTAAAATATTCATCCACTTGCCGAATTACTTTAATTTCAATGACAATATTATCCTTCATTTCCACCAGACTTCACATAAACTCGACCTCTGTCATTTCACCTTGTTTTCCCTTATAACATTAGGAATTATTTTCAATGATAACCTCAGGGCTTCAAACCTGATTATAAAAAAACAACTTAAGTGGATTGTATATGGCCTTGGCATCGGCATTATTCCTTTCTTCCTTTTCTATGTCATTCCTTTTCTGTTTGGGCAAGTCCCCTCTAAAGCCGCAGAACTGACTGTTGTCTTCCAGGCTATCATTCCTTTAACATTCGCTTATTCTATTTCAAGATATAGACTTGTTGACTTGGAATTCATTCTTAAAAAGGCAGTCACTCTTGTTTCCTCTTATGTTGTCATTGCTATTCTATATTTCATTGTAAGCTCACAAACAAAGATATTTTCTGAAAACCGGCTCAATGTCCTGATTTTAGGAATCCTTGCAATAGTGCTCGGCGCAACACTATTTTCTCCCATAAAAAAGCTCATACAATCTCTTCTGGACAGAGCGATTTATAAAAGAAGCTATAAATACAGGAAGACTCTTCTCTCTATAAGCCAGGAAATCAGTAGAGAAAGAAATTTACAAAAACTCTCACAATCCCTTTTAGAGTTAATTGCGAATGCCCTTGAATTAGAACATATAGCTCTTCTTCTCACTTCCGACCATGAACCAAGCACTTTTTACGTTCTTAAATCCCGGGGAAAAACGCCCCCTCCAGGAACACGAATCGTCATTCAATATCCTTTATTCCAACATTTAAAAAATGCCGAGTCTGTGTCTTATTATACACTTACCGAAAAACGGGAACTCCAAAGAGAATTCCAGAAGTTGTCAAGCTTTGGTTTTTTTCATTTCATGCCTCTTAGAGTCGAAGATAAATTTATCGGATGTCTTGGAATGGGGAAAAAGGCCGACGACACTTTTCTTAAAAGTGAAGACTGGGAGCTTCTTAGGACTATTTCTTCTTCTGTGGCATTGGCATTAGAAAACGCCTACTTATACAACCAGGCCCACAGCAGGGCCATGGAATTAGAGAGACTCAAAGATTATAGCGAAAATATCATCGAAAGCTTGACAGTCGGAGTGGCTGTCCTTGACCAAAAAGGAAAAATCATAGGATGGAACCGCATCATGGAAGAGACGTTTTCCCAGAAAAAAGAAGAAGTCCTTGGTAAAAGAATGATAAATGTCCTCGGCGAGAAAAACTTCTCATCCCTTTTTCCTTCAGACACTCAGCATGATTTTCGCCTGTTGAGTGAGATTTCGCTGGACATGCCTTCAGGGCAGAAAAAAATCTTTGATATAGCAAAAACGCCTCTGCTTGATAATCGCATGAATCCCTATGGAACAGTCATCGTATTCGAAGATGTAACGGAAAAAATCTCTTTGCAGCAACAGCTGTTGACATCTGAAAAACTCGCTTCCATTGGACTGCTTTCTGCAGGTGTTGCTCATGAAATCAATACTCCTCTTACTGGGATTTCTAGCTATGTCCAAATATTACAAAAAAAACTCAATGATTCCCCCAACGCACAAATTCTGGAAAAAATAGAGATGCAAACCGAAAGGGTTGCACGCATTGTAAAAAACCTTCTAAACCTTTCCCGCAACCCTGCAGAATCGTCTTTTCACCCTGTTAACATTAAGGAATGTCTGGAGGAGATTGTCTCTCTCATTGATTACAAACTCAAAAATATAAACATAAACTTAGAATTAGATCTTTCTTCCATCAAGCCAATTTGGGCCCAGGGGGAAAACCTCCAACAGGTTTTCATAAACATCCTTCTCAATGCAATCGATGCCATGCCAAATGGAGGAAAATTAAAAATTCAGCTCTTTCAAATAGAAAACAATGCCGTCGTCAAAATTCAAGACACAGGCACAGGGATAAAGCCACAACATTTACCTCATATCTTTGACCCATTCTTCACTACTAAAGGAATTGGCAAAGGAACCGGACTTGGATTGTCTATCAGCTATGCTGTCATTAAAGAACATGAGGGCCATATAACCGTGGAAAGCGAAGTCGGAAAAGGTTCGCTTTTTACTATTTATATTCCAATGAATTTAGATGAAAGGAAAAGAAATAATTCTTTAATTTCTTAAAAGAGGAAAAAATGGCACAAAATGCTCTTATACACATAATTGATGATGAACCAATCATTCATGAAGTCTTGGAAGATCTTCTAACATCAGAGGGTTACAACATTGAAATTTCTTCCAATGGGGAAGAAGCACTGGAAAAACACTCCTCCCAAAGCTTTGACCTCATCCTGCTTGACCTTCTGATGCCTGGAATAGATGGAATAGAAGTCCTTAAAAAACTAAAAAACCTGGACCCATATTCCGTCATTATCATCATCACCGCCTATGCCTCTATAGAATCAGCCATTGAGGCCATGAAAGCAGGGGCCTTTGATTATGTCCAGAAACCATTTAATCATGACGAGCTGCTTCTTACTATCAAAAGAGCAATCGCTCACAAAAGACTCCAGGAAGAAAATCTTCGTTTAAAAGATGAGCTCCAAAAGAAATTCCGATTCGAAAACATCATTGGCAAGAGTCAAGTGATGCATAACGTTTTTGAAATAATAAAGGCGGCTGCGCCTACTCGAAGCACAATACTACTACAAGGAGAAAGTGGAACTGGTAAAGAATTAGTAGCCCAGGCAATTCACCAAAACAGCAACAGAGCAAATTTCCCTTTTATTGTTGTCAACAGCGGTTCTCTCCCTCCGGATTTGTTAGAAAGCCATCTATTCGGCCATGTTAAAGGAGCCTTCACCGGAGCAGTCACAAATAAACAAGGATTGTTTGAAGTTGCAGATAAGGGAACTATTTTCTTCGATGAAATTTCCTCTATTAACCTCGAAACTCAGGCAAAACTTCTAAGAGTACTGCAAGACCGGGAATTCATGCACCTGGGCGGAACAAAAACGATAAAGGTCGATGTACGGGTCATTGCAGCAACAAATTCAGAACTTGAGGCACTCATAAGTCAGAAAAAATTCAGAGAAGACCTTTTCTACAGGCTAAACGTCATTAAGATTGAACTCCCACCTCTTCGTGAGAGAAAAGAAGACATTCCTATTTTAGTAAAACATTTCTTGAATTTATATGCTAAAGAAAATAATAAAGAAATTATAGGGATTTCCGAAGATGTTTGGGAGATACTCGAAGCCTATGACTGGCCTGGAAATATTCGAGAATTGGAAAATCTTATAGAAAGAGCTGTTGTGTTGACGAAATCGAAAGTAATCACCCGCAACCTCCTTCCTCCATTTCTATTGAATTCTAAAACAGAAGAAGATATATCTTTCACTTCACATAGAAATTTAGATTTGAAGATGCAACTTCAACATATCCAGAAAAAAGCCATAATCGATGCTTTAAAGAAAACAAATGGCATTCAAAAAAAGGCTGCTAATATATTGAATATTAAACCAACAACTCTAAATGAAATGATTAAAAGGTTAAAAATAGATACAAATAGATTATCCGATTAATTTTAGATTCTTTATTTCTCAACCTGGATTATTCACGAGTCGAGGTTGCTGCGGATGCGAGGCACAGGGTATGCAGCTGTGGTCGTCCACCGCAAATGCCCTGTAACGAAGCAGATGCAGTCAGATCGGCTC
>DAOUSP010000204.1 GCA_030627155.1 Candidatus Aminicenantota bacterium | reverse complement strand
TGATTTAAGTTGAGATTCTGTCCAGATAGTCTCATATTGTTCAGGGGGATGGTCATTGTTTTTCATATGCTCGGCAAGAAGCGAGGAAAACTCTAATTCTTGAAAAAGCGCCATGAGCTCTTTTTCATTAGGAGTAGAGATAGAAAACTCCTCTAAATTAAATGGCAACTCGAGATTTTTTTCAATTGTAACCAATTGTCTGCTCAAAGACAGCTGATCAAGGTTGTTTTTAATGTTTTCTTTTAAGCGTGGATTTTTTATCTTGTCAAGATTTTCCAGCAGATTATCCAATGAGCCGAACTGATGAATGAGTGCCTTTGCAGTTTTTTCTCCAATTCCTGGGACTCCAGGAATATTATCTGTAGGATCTCCCCAGAGGGCGAGAACATCAACGATTTGAGATGGAGCCACTCCGAATGTATCCTTAACCTTTTGGACATCCAGATGCATTTCCTTTACAGGGTTGAAGATTGTTATTTTGCGATTTACAAGCTGGAGAAGGTCTTTATCTGTGGTTACAATTACAGAAGGGATGTTTTCAGCCAATGCTTTCTGTGCAAGACTCCCAAGAACATCATCTGCTTCATATTTCTCCTGCTCAAAAAACGGGATGTTCAATGCCCTAATAACTTTTTTAAGCACAGGGATTTGAACGACCAAATCATCTGGCATGGGTTTTCGGTGGGCCTTATAATCTTTGAATGCTTCATGGCGGATTGTAGGGCCTTTTGTATCGAATGCGATTCCAAGATAGTAAGGCTTCTGCTCTTCAAGAAGCTTGCGGAGCATTTGAATGAAACCATAAATGGCATTGGTTGGGAACCCCCTGGATGTGGAAAGACTCCGGATTGCATAAAAAGCTCGGTAGAAAAGAGAATTGCCATCGATTAAGTAAAGTTTTTTTTCACTCATGTAAAATTCCATTGATTGGGCAGGAGCGAGTTGGCTGTGCTAAATTCAGTGTTATTTTTTCACCTAATAGATTACAGGTGGTCGAATTTTCCCGCAGATATTTCTTTGCAAATTGCTTCATGCTGGTCTTTAACCACTTGGGTAATTTTTTCTTTGAGATCAGGACTGCCCAGAAAAGCAGTATAAAATGTCCTGCGAGAAGAGATGACTCTTCCGGATTTATAAATAATGGATTCTATATAATTTACTCCAGAGCCTTTATCCTGAGTTTGGACGTGAAAAATTGTGCCTTTATGCTCGACTTCTGTGTTATAAACTGCCATTTTTCCTGCGGCTCCTTGTCTATAATATTATACTCGGATTGAGGTTTATATCAACACATATTTCCATTTAAGACCTCACGCAGAGCTGCTTGATTGGTCATGCTTGGAACGTTAATATTATTGACAAACTAAGACAAGATGTTATAATAGGGTAACTTTTTTTGAAGAGGAAGCCGATGATTATAGATGTCGATCGTTTGCCACAAGATGGGCTACAAGTCTGCAAAGACTTTGAGGTTCTCAGCGCAGAGATTATAGAAGAAGATGCTGTTTTTCTTAGCCCTCTCCATGTGGAATTGTCCATTAAAAAGTCTGGGGATAACGTTTTTATTAAAGGACAGATAACAACCAATATTAGTTTTGTTTGCAGCCGGTGTTTGGCCCCCTATGAATTCCCAATCGATTCTGCCTTTGACCTTATCTGCATTCCTGAAGAATTGGATGTTGTTAAAGAGCAATTAGAGGAAGAGGATCTGGGTCAGTTGTTCTATCATCACAGGAAAATCAACCTCAGGGAAGTTGTGCTGGAGCAGCTTAACTTAACTTTTCCTTTGAAACCAATATGCTCTGAAGATTGCCATGGATTCTGTCCAGTTTGTGGAAAGAGGATTCAAGATGGACAATGTTCTTGTGTTTCAAGCGATTCAGACCCGCGGCTTGAGAAACTAAAAAAATTTTTGAGAGAAAAAATATAAAATGCCAAATCCTAAAAGAAGACATTCTCATTCACGAAAAAACAAAAGAAGAACACACGACGCCTTAACCGTGCCTTCTTTGTCCCTGTGTTCCAATTGTGGGACACCGAAGCTTCCCCATCGGGCTTGTCCTGAGTGTGGTTATTACAAAGAACGCCAGGTGCTCGAAGGAACAGAAGAATCTTAATACAGGTGGACAAAATGATGGTTGTGGTGGATGCCATGGGTGGTGATTTCGGCCCCCGGGTTGTCGTCGAAGGCGCCGTAAATGCTTCCAGAGAGGAAAAAATCGAAGTCCTGTTGGTTGGGAAGGAAAAGCTCATAAAAAAAGAGCTTGACCGAATCAACCATTCCCACGCAAGCGTGACTGTTATTGATGCCGCAGAAGCAATTGACATGGGAGAAGGAATATTTTCTTTTCGAAAGAAAAGGAATTCTTCCATCCGTGTGGGGCTCAAGCTGGTAAAAGAAGGGAAAGCAGACGCTTTTGTGAGCACAGGAAACACCGCTGCTGTTTTGTATCTCGCAATGAAAGAATTAGGAGTGATGGAGGGAGTGGAACGGCCAGCTTTGTCCCTGCTTGTTCCGAGTTTAAAAGGCGTGACTCTTCTGATTGATGTTGGTGCCAATGTCAACTGCCAGCCTCGTCATTTGGAACAGTTTGCAGTTATGGGAAAGATTTTTATGGAGAGCGTAATTGGATTGTCCAATCCTCGCATTGGACTTATGAGCGTTGGCGAGGAAGAGAATAAAGGCAATGAATTGACCAAAGAAACTTTTGAAAGATTAAAATCCACATACTTAAATTTTATTGGGAATGTTGAGGGTAAAGATCTTTATTCAGGTAAAGCTGATGTGATTGTGAGTGATGGCTTTACAGGAAATATAGCATTAAAAGTCAGCGAAGGAGTCATTGAGAGTTTCTCTCGGATGGCAAAGTTTGAAATAATGAAAAATATTTTATCCAAAATCGGACTTTTTTTGATGAAAAGAAATTTGAAAAAGCTTTACAAGAAGGTGGATTATTCCGAATATGGTGGTGCACAGCTTTTAGGATTAAACGGAATCTGTATTATTGGACATGGACGCTCAACCCCCAATGCAGTCAAAAATGCT
>DAOUSP010000017.1 GCA_030627155.1 Candidatus Aminicenantota bacterium | reverse complement strand
ATGTGTCACTGAAGCAGGAAGCAGATACCAAATCTTCCTCTGGAATATTTGGGTAAGTTCTGTGGAACGGTTAGGTTAGCAAGGGGACGGTCAGAAATTCAGGATGTTGTTGAAAAATACAACGATTTTGAAAGAAATGGCGCGGTACCCAAGTGGCTAAGGGAGAGGTCTGCAAAACCTCGATTCGTCGGTTCGAATCCGACCCGCGCCTCCAAAATCCTGATTCTCTTAACTTGCCTTCCACATGATTTTAAGGCAAAATCCATGAAGGTTGCGTCATTCATTCCCAAATACATTTTATTTTTAGTGTTTAGTCTTAATGGTCGATAATGCCGATTAAAGGTAAGAGAGCACTCTTATTACAGAAAAAAGATGTTTGCGATAATCTTAAGTTATTTGACATTAAAAAATGAAAAGTATATAGTTTCATAAAATTTGAAAGGAGGATATGGATGGACATTGTTTCAAGAGTTCAGGGGATTTTGGCTAAGCCAAAAGAAGAATGGGTAAAAATCAAAAGTGAAGAAATCTCTGTAAATCAAATTTTTACATCTTATGCTGTTATTTTGGCAGCAGTACCTGCAGTTGCACATTTCATAGGGCGCGGCCTGGTTGGCCATAGAGTTCCTTTTGTAGGCTGGTATAGACATGGGATAGGATCGGCCTTTATCTATATGATTCTTTTTTATGCACTCACATTAGCCAGCGTGTATGTTTTGGGTATTATAATCAATGCCCTGGCGCCTACATTTGATTCTACTAAAAATCCAACAAATGCTATGAAATTGGCTGTTTTCAGTATGACCCCATATTGGGTTGCCGGTGTTCTTTATATCTTACCATTTTTAGGCGTGCTCGTTGTCCTGGCAAGTTTTTATGGCCTTTACATCCTTTATCTTGGATTTACCACTCCTCTCATGGAAACACCAAAGGAAAAGATTTTAGGATATTTTGTAGTTAGTATTGTTATTGCCTTTCTTTTGATGGTGGTGGTAAGTGTTGTTTTAGGGGCGATTTTTACTGTAGGAGCTGTTGGGGGCGTTTACTGAGATTCAACCAACTCTTGGACTATTCTTTGAAGCGCTTCTTCAGGTGAAGGGGAAGCTGTTATTGGGCGGCCGATAACAAGGTAATCGGCTCCCTTTTTAAAGGCCTGTGAAGGAGTCATTATTCTCTTTTGGTCCTGGGTTGCGGTCCAGGAAGGCCGTATTCCAGGTGTAACCACAAGAAAATCTTTTCCAAATTCGTTTCGGACGATTTCGATTTCTTGAGGGGAGCAAACGATTCCATCCATGCCTGCATCTTTGGCAAGTCGCGCTAACCGCAAAACCTGTGAGCGGGTGTCATTTTGTATCCCTATCTCTTTTAATTGGTCATCATTAAGACTTGTCAATACAGTGACAGCTAAAAGCAGAGGTTTTTCAACAGTCTGTATCTCTGCTTCTCTTATGCCTGTTTCGACAGCTTTGGCCATCATTTCTTTTCCGCCTGAGGAATGGATGGTCATCATATAAACTCCGTGTCTTACTCCAACTTTAACAGCTTCTGAAACTGTATTGGGAATGTCATGGAGCTTTAAATCCAGGAAGATTTTCTTATTCAGGGAATGAATTGTTCTCAGAAGCTCAGGCCCTTCAGCAAAAAAAAGTTTGAGCCCGATTTTAAAGATTTCCGTTTCTCTAAGACTATGAACCAAACTGAGTGCTTCTTCCTTGGTGCTTACGTCCAGAGCCACAATAATGCGTTTGAAGAAATTTTGTTCATTCATTTAAAGTTCCAATAATATCTTCGATTCTATTTATTTTATTCAGCTCGCAGTACCTTTGGATATCCTGGATGATTTTTAAAGTTGCTTCCGGATCTACAAAGTTTGCTGTTCCCACTTGAACAGCTCTGGCTCCTGCGATAAGAAATTCTAAGGCATCTTGGTCAGTCATTATTCCGCCAATTCCTATTACAGGAATATTTAAGTGCTTAACAACCTGATAGACCATTCGCAGAGCCAAAGGTTTTATAGCTGGGCCGCTAAGGCCACCTAAGGTATTTGCGAGCTTGGGTCTTCGCGTTTCCACATCTATAGCCATAGCGAGAAATGTATTTACCAGGGAGATAGCATCAGAGCCAGCTTCTTGAGCGCTGAGAGCGATTTCGACAATATCAGTTACATTTGGTGATAGTTTAGTAATAACAGGCCTGGCGCTAACTTCCTTTACAAGATGAACGACAGAATATGTTGATTCGGGATTTTGAGCCGGACAGAGGCCTCCTTTTTTGACATTGGGACATGAGATATTTATCTCATAGAGGGATACTCCGTCTTCTTTGTTTAAAAAATCCACAACCTTTGCATATTCTTCTTCAGTTTCCCCGCAGACATTTACAATGATGGCTGTTTGGTATTTTCTGAGCTGGGGGAGAATGTCTTCCGCAAATTTTTTGACGCCTATTCCCTGAAGTCCTATTGCATTGATAAGACCGCTTGGAGTTTCGACTAACCGTTGGGGAGGATTTCCCGGGCGAGGAGAGTAATAAAGGCCCTTTACTACGAAGCCTCCAAGTTTGTTTAAATCGATAAATGGAGAAAACTCGATGCCATACCCGAACGTTCCACTGGCTGCAAGGACTGGATTTTTGAGTTTAATAAAACCAAAATCAACAGAAAGGTCTATCATTTTTCTTGCTCTTCCCAGACGATTTCAAAAGAGGAAAAAACAGGCCCTTCTTCACAAATCTTGATCCATTCAGTTCCTTCCTTTGTTTTTATTTTTTTTACACATCCCCAGCAGGCGCCAAATCCACAGCCCATGACAGATTCCAGAGAAAACTCGGCAGGGATGCCCTTTCTTACAGCGACTTGATAGATAGCTTTCATCATAGGTTCAGGGCCGCAAGCAAAAATTTGTTTGGGAGTGAGATTTTTTAACTGGTCTTTAAAGCAATCCGTGATAAGACCTCTGAATCCAAAAGAGCCGTCATCGGTTGAACAATAGATTTCGAATCCTTTTTGCTCGAATTTTTCTTTTAAAGGAATGTCATCCTTTGTGTTGCCTCCATAAAATATTTTGGGAGCTGCTCCGACAGAATGAAGTTTTTGAGCTAAAAAATAGAGTGGTGCAATTCCTCGGCCCCCACCAATAAGTACGATGTCTTGTGTTTTGGAGTGCTGGCTCCAGGAAAAACCCTTTCCAAGAGGGCCAATGATATCCATAAAATCTCCTGTAATTTTGTTGCTGAGGAGTGATGTCCCGACTCCGGATTTCTGGAAGAATATTTCGATTTTTTTCCCTCCGACAGAATGAATGCTGAACGGGCGCCTCAACAAGGGATATGGGAGAGAGGAAACTCGGACCATGATGAATTGTCCTGGCTGGGCTCGGGAGGCAATAATGGGAGATTCCAATGTGAAGAGATAATAATCTTTCCAATGCTCTTTATGAGTTATTAATGCATGGGGATCTTTGAGTATATCGAACATTCTGTTTGCCTTCAGGGAAGAAAATACCAGAATTAGATTGTGTTCGCAACAAAAACTTTGACAATTTATTTGTATTTCTGTAATAATCAAAATTCAAGTTGACACAATTACAAGGAGGGAATTATAGATGAATATATCCAAAAGGGGTCTGGAAATACAAGCCTCACCAATAAGGAAATTAAAACCGTTTGCAGATAAGGCCAAAGAACGCGGAATTCAGGTATATTTCATAAATATTGGCCAGCCAGATATCCCAACACCTCATGCAGTGTGGGAAGCGTTTTCTCGCTCTGATGAGGAAGTACTAAGCTATGGTCCTGCTCAGGGGTTTGTCGAATTGAGGCGAGCTATTGCGGATTATTTCAAGAACTACAATATTCCTATTCATGAAGATAATGTAATAATCACTATAGGAGGCTCAGAAGCGATTCATTTTGCTTTCAGTGTAGTTGCTGATCCTGGAGAGGAGATTCTTGTGCCAGAACCATTTTATACAAATTATAACGGATATGCAGCATTTGCAAGCGTAAATATTATCCCTGTGCCCATGAGTGTAGAGACTGGATTTCGACTCCCTCCAACAGATGAGATAGAGGCTAAAATCACACCAAAAACCAAGGCGATTTTACTATGTTCTCCCAACAACCCAACAGGAACTGTTTACACTCAGGAAGAATTGGAGAGAATCAAGGGATTGATCCAAAAACACGATCTTTTTTTGATTTCTGATGAAGTTTATAAGGAATTTGTCTATGATGGGATTCAGCATAAAAGTGTTTTGGAGTTTGAGGAAGTCAAAGACTGTACGATTGTCATCGACAGCATTTCCAAGCGTTTTAGCTGTTGTGGGGCGAGAATTGGGGCTGTCATTACACGCAATGACAAAGTATATCAATCTATACTGAAATTTGCCCAGGCCCGGCTTTGTCCGCCCACCATGGAACAAAAAGCAGCTTTGGCTGCTTACAGGATGGACCCTGATTATTTCACTGAAATCAGAAAAGAATATCAAAAAAGAAGAAATGTTCTCTTTGAAGGGCTTAAGGATATTCCAGGTATTACAATACACAAACCACAGGGAGCATTCTATATAATAGTTAGACTTCCTATAAAAGACAGCGAACACTTTGTCCAATGGATGCTGACAGACTTCAGTCTGGATAATCAGACTGTGATGGTAGCTCCTGCGCAAGGCTTTTATTCCACTCCAAATAAAGGCCGTGATGAAGTGAGGATTGCCTATGTCCTTAAAGAAGAAGATTTGCGAAGAGCGATTCATGTTCTTAAAGAAGGGCTTAAAGAATACAGAAGCATTTTTTAGTCAGCACTCCAAAAAGTGTTAAAGACACAAAGAGTTTTTATGCGCATTCGTAAGTTATTGTATGAAACAGCATTGATTCTTCTGGCAAGTGTTCTTGTGGGTTTTAGCTCTCATATTCCTTTGATAAAAAGGTATTTCCAGGGTGAGTTTCGACATGGGTTTGTCTCCCTTGAGAAGTTCCCTTCAATGGTTTACATTACTCTGCCTGAAGCCGAGGAGTTGTTTCAAGAAAGAAGTTCGATTTTTATAGATTCCCGCACAGAGGATGCCTACAATGAAGGTCACATCGTAGGTGCTGTTAATATTCCTTATGAAAAATTTAATGAGTTCTTTCGTGATAGCATATTCCCTTTAGAACAAACACTTGTGGTTTATTGTGATGGCACTGAGTGCAAGTCGAGTACTGCTGTGGCTAAGCTTTTATATGAAAGAGGATTCCGTAATATTAAAATATTTTTTGGAGGGTGGGCCGAATGGATAGCCCATAACCTTCCAGTTTCAGAAGGAAATGATACGAAATAAATATGTTCTTTATTTTTTCAGGATTATAGTTGGAGGCGTATTTATCTGGGCAGGAGTTCTGAAAATAATCGATCCGCTTGGTTTTGCCCAGAGTATCGCCAATTACCGGCTTTTTCCAGCCTGGATGGCTTTTTTCCTGGCATTAGTCATTCCATGGATTGAATTAATCTGTGGAGTTTTATTAATTTTAGGTTTATTTCCACGCACGAGCGCGCTTGTGTTATCTTTGTTTCTTTTCGCCTTCATTGTATTAATATGGATTTCGATTTTACGAGGGCTTGATATAGACTGCGGTTGTTTTGGGAGTTTTAGCCGGAGGGTCGATTACACTCTTATCCTTGTAGATGGAATACTGTTTGGGATGTCAACAATTCTTTTTCTATCTTCAGTCAGAAAAAAAGTATAACTTTTCAATAAAAAGCCGTTATCCTCTTGAATTTTAATAAGAGCACGTGTATATTTGAATGTCATTTAGCATAGCTATTAAAAGGAGTTAACAAATGTCTGAAAAGCATGTGTACTTTTTCGAAAAGGACAAAGCCGATGGAAATAAGGATATGAAGGATATCCTTGGCGGAAAAGGAGCTAATCTTGCTGAAATGGCTGGTATTGGGCTTCCTGTTCCCCCCGGCTTTACGATTTCAACAGAAGTTTGCAACCTTTTTTTGGAATCAGGCCATAAAATTCCTCCAGATGTTGAGGAAGAAATACTTGCTAATCTTAAGAAATTAGAGGATCTGGCAAAGCAAAAATTTGGAAGCGAAGACAATCCTCTTCTTGTTTCTGTTCGTTCGGGAGCGAAATTTTCCATGCCAGGGATGATGGATACAATCTTAAATCTTGGTCTTAATGATAAAACCGTTGAAGGATTGGCAAAAAGAAGTGGTGACAGAAGATTTGCTTTGGACTGTTACCGCCGCCTTATCCAAATGTTTGGAGATGTTGTTTTAGAGATACCCAAAAAGAAGTTTGAAGCTATTTTCAGGGCAAAAAAACAAGAGAAGAATATTCTTAATGACTCTGAACTTCCTGAAAAGGCCTTAGAAGAAATCATAGCCGAATATAAAGCCCTTGTTAAAAAGAAAACTGGTATGGATTTCCCTCAGGATGTCAAAAAACAGCTTTTTATGGCTATTTCAGCTGTTTTTAAATCCTGGTATAATCCGCGGGCTATCACATATCGGCGGTTGAATAATATTCCCGATGATTTGGGCACCGCAGTCAATGTCCAGCTTATGGTGTTCGGGAATTTTGGGGAAAGCTCTGCAACTGGTGTAGGATTTACAAGAAATCCAGCAACTGGGGAGAAAGAGCTTTTTGGAGAGTATCTAATAAATGCCCAGGGCGAGGATGTTGTGGCTGGCGTTCGAACTCCGTTCCCTTTGAAAGAATTGAAGACCTCTATGCCTGAGGCTTATCGCCAGTTGCATGAAATTACAACACATTTAGAAAAACATTATCATGATATCCAGGATTTTGAATTCACAATTCAAGAAGGAAAATTATACATGCTTCAGACGCGAAGCGGTAAGAGAACAGGATTTGCTGCGGTTAAGAGTGCAGTTGATTTAGTGAAAGAGGGATTAATCAACAAAGAGGAAGCATTGATGCTGGTAGAGCCAGATGCATTGAACCAGCTTCTTCATCCTGTTTTTGACCAAAAAGAGTTAGTCAATCATGAGAAACTTGCTGAAGGGCTTGCTGCTTCTCCAGGAGCTGCTACAGGCCGGGTTGTATTCAAAGCAAATGATGCAGTAGCTTGGAAAGAAAAAGGAAAAGATGTCATCCTTGTAAGGGAAGAGACCTCCCCTGATGATATTCACGGTATGAGCGCATCTAAGGGACTTTTAACTGCCACAGGAGGAATGACCTCTCATGCGGCTGTTGTTGGGCGACAGATGGGGAAACCGGCAGTTGTAGGTTGTGGGGCCATTGTGCTAGGTAGCGACCAGAAATATTTTCAGGTTAATGGGAAAACAGTAAAGGAAGGAGACTGGATTTCTATAGATGGAAGTATAGGGGAAGTCTTTTTAGGGAAAATACCGACAAAGCCATCTGAAATTATACAGGTCATAAGAGGAAAGCTTAACGCGGAATCCTCAGAAATATACCAGGATTTTACACAGCTTCTCTCCTGGGCGGATGAATTCAGGAGCTTGGGAGTCCGTGCTAATGCTGATACACCTGAAGATGCCCGGATTGCTTTTGCATTTGGGGCCGAAGGAATTGGATTGGCCAGAACAGAACATATGTTTTTTGAAAAGGAAAGACTGCCTATAATTAAAGAAATGATTTTATCCAAGACAGAAGAAGCAAGACGTCAAGCTTTGACAAGGCTTCTCCCTTTCCAAAGAAAAGATTTTTATGAACTCTTCAAAGAAATGAAAGGACATCCTGTGACAATCCGTACCCTCGATCCCCCACTTCATGAATTTTTGCCAAAGAAAGAAGACTTGATGGTCGAACTGGCAGAGATAAAGGCATCTGGGAAAGGAGATAAGAAAAAGATTGAGGAGCTGGAAAATCTTCTCGAGAGAGTGAGAGCCCTTTCTGAGTTTAATCCAATGCTTGGAAACAGAGGGTGCCGCCTTGGGATTTCCTATCCTGAAATAATTGAAATGCAGGCAACAGCAATTTTTGAGGCGGCTTGCCAGGTTGCTCTGGAAGGAGAGAAAATAGTACCAGAAATCATGGTTCCTCTTGTGGGCTCTGTCCAGGAGTTGGTCCACCAGAAAAAGATTATTGTAGATGTGGCCGAAAACCTCATGGAAAAGTACAAAGTTCAAGTGCCTTATTCAGTAGGGACAATGATTGAAATACCCAGGGCAGCAATAACAGCAGACGAGATTGCCAAGGAAGCGGAATTCTTTTCTTTTGGGACGAATGATCTGACTCAGACAACATTCGGGATTTCACGGGATGATGGTGCTGGATTCATCAGTCATTATCTTACACATGGGATTTGGAAAGATGATCCTTTTGGGACTGTGGATATTGAAGGCGTGGGAGAACTGATGGCCTTGGCAGTTAAGAAAGGCCGACAGAGCCGGCAAGACCTAAAAATAGGAATATGCGGTGTTCATGGTGGTGACCCCCGTTCAATCTATTTCTGCCATAAGATCAAAATGAATTATGTTAGTTGCTCTGCTTACCAAATCCCTATTGCTCGGTTAGCGGCTGCACAGATAGCATTGAAGGAAAAGAATCAGCTGTCGTAATGTAAAAAGTTCTATTAATATTTTTTTATGAGACAACTGAGTCGACTGTTCAAAAGGGTTTTTAGGAAGAAATTTTCATTCACTTTTATCTATAGTGATTCGTATTGGATGGTTAAGACCGGAAACCACGCTTTTCCGTCAAGAAAATATAGACTCTTATACGAAAAGCTTTTATACATGGGGGCTCGGAAGGAAAATTTTCTTTCTCCTCAAACAGCTTCTATAAAAGATGTTTGTTTAGTCCACAGCGAAAAGTATGTAAAAAAGCTCTTAACTGGAGGCCTTTCTCCTTCTGAAGCCGCTGCTATAGAATTGCCTTTCTCACCTGAGTTAAGAAGCTTTGCTTTTCTGTGTGTTGGTGGCACTGTGCTTGCAGCCGAAAAAGCACTTGAACATGGGATTTCTTTCCATATTGGAGGAGGATTTCACCATGCGTTTCCTGACCATGGAGAGGGATTTTGTGTGTTAAATGATGTGGCAGTTGCAATTGAAAAGCTTAGAAGAGAGGGGAGGATTCAAAGAGCCCTTGTGGTTGATTGTGATGTCCATCAGGGAAATGGGACAGCTGCGATATTTTCAAAAACAGATGATGTTTTCACATTTTCGATCCATCAAATGGATCTTTACCCGGCACAGAAACCAGCCTCTTCTCTGGATATTGAATTGTGGTCTGGGGATGGAGATGAAAAATATTTGGCATCGCTTCGGCTGCACATTCCGCAGCTATATTCAAAATTTAAACCTGAATTGATCTTTTATCTAGCTGGAGCTGACCCGTATAAAAACGATCAGTTAGGTGGCTTAAAGCTTTCAATGGAGGGACTTAAAGAAAGAGACCAAATAGTCCTTGAAGAGGCAAGGAGGCATAAAATTCCTGTTGTTATACTTCTGGCTGGAGGATATGCCTACGATATTCATGATACGGTTTCGATTCACTTGAACACTTTTAAGGTTGCTCAAAAAATCCACAAAAAACCATTCTTACGATGAAAGAAAACAATAGTTTAATCGTTCTGGAGAAAAATATGAGAAAATACTTTAGCATCCCCCATCATATTTTCAATAACACAGTATTCGTTTGGCATATGAGCTGTTTCATCTATTTTTGACCAACATGCGGCCTCAAAATGTGCTTTTCGAAAGAGAGCTGCTACGGTTCCTCCTCCGATTCCTGTTGCCTCTCCTTGTTTATTGTAGACTTTTTTTATGGCTTTTTGCAGTGCTAAGACTACAGGTGCCTTTGGAGAAGTTGGGGGAGCTGCAGGTGCCTTCTGAACTTCCTCCGTGGTTATTTTCACATTGAATTTATTTTCAATTTTGGCAGCCATTTTTTGGATTTCGCTTTCAACGTCTCTGATAGAATAATGTGGAAGAATACGGCTGTCCAAGTAGAAAATATCTTCACCCGGGATTGTGTTGACGTTAGGAACATTGGATTCTTTCTTGGTAGGTTCAAATGTGGAGCGAGGGGGGTCGAAAAGCGCATCTTTATCTCCAAAAATATCATAAAGCTTGTTGAGCTCTGTCACGAGAAAAGAAGCGGCTCTGAAACTGTTAATCCCTTTTTCTGGAGTGGAGGCATGGGCTTGTTTCCCTAATGTTTTAAATTTTAGCCATAAAATACTCTTTTCAGCGACTTCAATCATTGTCCCTTCAGGATTTCCAGCATCAGGCACTATAATAAGATCCTGTTTTCGAAAGTAGTTTGAATTTTTTAGAACGTATTCGATTCCTTTTGAGCTTCCTGTCTCTTCATCGGAAACAAGGGCAATGCCTACATCGTAGTTGGGAAGGATTCCTTCTGCATGAAATACCTTTACTGCATAGAGAGAAGCCAGCATATCCTGCTGGTTGTCTTCAACGCCTCGACCGTAAATTTTCCCTTCTTCCACCCAGGCTTTAAATGGATTTCCCTGCCAAGAAGAAAGCTCTCCAGGGGGGACAACATCCATATGCGTCATGACCCAGATTGTTCTGGAAGAATTTTTTCCTTTATACAGAGCCAAGATGTTTGGACGATATCCAGAAGGGGCATCAAAGTCAGGCGCCTTGATTATATCAATTTGAGCGAATCCGTTTTTTTTCAAGAAATCTAATAAAACTTCAGCTTTTTTGGTTTCTCCTTCTCCGCCACTGGATGGCGAAATTGCTGGTATCGCACAAAGTTGAATCTGCATATCGATCATTTCATCCCGATAACTATCGATTCTTTTTGCGATTTTATCAAAATCGTTCATCAGAACTCTCCTTTTTTTTGGAAAAATAATATCACTGCATGGCGCACAAAGCAAGAGTTTGCATCGTAAACATCTACTAAGTCTTCCCTCCTTGACAATTGATATGATTCCGCATAAATTTACACAACATGCGAATCGGATTTGATGTGCGTCCTTTCCTTAAAGAAGAGACCGGCGTTGGAATCTATCTCAAGAATTTATTGTTTTCTCTCTCCCATATTGACCAGGATAATGAATATTTCCTCTTTTCTTCCTCATTGAAAGATAGGTTTAACGCCCAAAAAATTCCTCCTTTTATGAAGATGAGTTTTCGAGATTTCCATTATCCCGTCAAATTACTGAATTTTCTATGGTATAAATTAGGTTGGCCAAAATTAGATCATTTTTTCAAGGAAAAACTGGATATCACTCATTCACCTACGCCATTGATTTTACCGACGCATGGGAAAAAAGTGGTGACTGTTTATGACTTGTTTTTTATGGATTCGCCTTATAAGGTAGACAGGGAAACAAGGAACGCCTTTGTCAGAGGGATAAAGAGCTCTCTTCGAAAGGCGGATGGGGTTATTACTATTTCTGAATTTACAAAAAAGCAGGTTTTGGAAAAATTCTCGCTTGACCCCAATAAAGTAAAAGTTATTCATCTTGGTATTCAAAAGGAGTATTGGAAAGATATTTCTGCTGACGAACTTGAAAAAATAAAAGGGAAATATAATTTGCCTCAATCGTTTCTTCTCTTTGTTGGGACTATTGAGCCGAGAAAGAACATCTTGAATCTACTCAATGCCTTGAAGATTATTCATGAAAAGCATAAAAAAATTCCTCTTGTGATTGTTGGCCGGAAAGGTCAAGATTATGAAAATGTTTTAGAAAAAGTAAGTGTGTTAAAACTTGGAGACTGGGTCATTTTCACAGGGTATATTCCGGAAAAAGAATTAAAAGGCCTCTACCATTTGGCGTCGCTCTTTGTGTTTCCCTCCCTATACGAAGGATTTGGCCTACCCATTCTCGAGGCGATGGCCGCTGGTTTGCCAGTTGTGACTTCACGAAGGGCTGCACTTACCGAGATTGCAAAAGATGCGGCATTATATTTCAACCCAGAAGAACAAGAGGATATAGCAGAGAAGATTCTCCTTGGTTTAAAAGATGAAACTTTGAGCAAGCAATTAATCTATAAAGGGAAAGAAAGAGTTAGGGATTTTAATTGGAGGAAAACCGCCGAAGAAACCTTAAACTTTTATCTGTCGATTATAGAAGAATAAGAAGATATAATTAATTAGAGAGAGCCAGGATAAGATGAAAATCGGCTATGATATAGACAGTTTAACAATTAAAAGCGGAGGCATAGGCAGATATGCTGTCAATTTGATTAATAATATAGCCAAAATATTATTGTGTGATGACAGAAATGAAATATCAATCTTTTATCATAAATCTTTTAATAAGGATTTAATAATCAAGCATTCCCATGTAAGGTTTATTTATAAATATACTCATATTAAAAGTAATGTTTTGAGAAAAGGAATTTTTTTACCTTTCTGTATTAGAGATTCGGATATGAATTTATTTCATGGGTTAGACCATGTGGGGATTCCTTTTCTTTATAAAGCTAAAAACTGTAGGTATGTTATAACCATCCATGATTTAATTACCAAGATTTATCCGGATATGTTCACGATGAAGCATAGATTGATTCAGAATAATCTATTGCCACTTATTCTTGGAAAAGCAGATAAAATTATAGCCGTTTCAAATTCTACAAAAAATGACATAATAAAATTTTATCCTGAATATATAGATAAGATAAAAGTGATTTATGAAGGCGTGGAGCCACAATTCTTCCCAAGAAATGAAAAAGAGATAAAGGAAAAGTTAAATAGATATAAGATTGATTTTAAATATATACTGTTGTTAGGGACATTAGAGCCAAGGAAAAATATCCTCAGGGCAATAGATGCTTTTATTAAATTGAAACAGGATAAAGATATCGACGAAAAATTGGTTATTGTCGGGAGAAAAGGCTGGCTCTATAAAGAAATTCTTGAAAAAATCAATGAAATGAGTTTCTCCAGGGACATTATTTTCCCTGGTTTTGTAGAGGATGATGACCTGCCTTTTCTTTATTCAGGTGCTGAGATATTTCTGTATCCTTCACTTTATGAAGGCTTTGGTTTGCCGGTCTTAGAAGCAATGGCTTGTGGAACTCCGATAATAACTTCGAATTATTCCTCCCTTCCAGAGGTAGCTGGTAATGCAGCCATATTGATTGACTCAACAAAGACCGAGGAGATAGCTAAAGCTTTAGAAAGATTATCAGGGAACAGGGGGCTAAGAGAGGAACTCCGAAAAAAAGGCCTAAAAAGAGCAGAAAATTTCTCGTGGGAGAAGACTGCCGAGGAGACCTTAAAGCTGTATGAAGAGATCCTTGGTTAATATGCATAAGATAAAAGTATTAGAAGTAATTAATGAAGCTTGTGTCGGAGGGGGGCAGAAACATGTGATTCTGCTTGCAAAAAATTTGAATAGAGAGAGGTTTTATGTTTTGGCGGCTTCGTTAACTAATGGCCCATTTATAGAAGAATTAACAAAAATAGGTATAAGACATATCCCTGTGAAGATGAAAGGGATATTAAATTTTCAAGCGATTTTTTCTATATGCAATTT
>DAOUSP010000202.1 GCA_030627155.1 Candidatus Aminicenantota bacterium | reverse complement strand
TGAAAATAGGACTCTTCCTTTAATGTCAGCAGCGTTAACGCTGGAAAAACCAAGAATCAAGCACAAGAGAAAGAAAACGAAAAAAAATTTTTTCTTCATTTTCTTCTCTATATTATTTCCTCTATCTTGCAATGCCTATTATGAAAATCAGAATAGTTATAACGGCTAAAGGTGCAAGAAATTTTATATTAAAGACCCAGATGGGTTTCACTTTGAATGTTTTGTTTCCTGATGCAATCTCCTTTAGGGCATTGGAGATTCCCCAGGAATATGCAAGAAATGTGCATATAAAGAATGCTCCTACAGCCAACATGATGTTTCCAAAGACAAGGTCCATTTTTACCATGATCCCTAATCTTGTAAGGAAAGAGACACCACCATTAGAAAGGGCTGAGGGAATGCCTAAGAGAAAAGATAGTGCTCCTATAAAAATGGCAGCCTTCTTTCTTTTCCAGTTTCGTTCGTCGACTAAAAATGCTGTGGGCACTTCAAGAAGAGAAATAGTAGAAGTTAGAGCTGCAACGAGTAAAAGCATGAAAAAGAGAACTCCAAAGATGTAGCCCCCAGGGATTTTAGAAATAATCAGAGGAAGAACCTGGAACATAAGCCCTGTTTCGGCCTTGAATCCTTCTGGATTAATTCCAGGGGTAGCAAAAAGAGTTGGGAAAATGATGATTCCTGCCAGAAAGGCCACGAGTGTGGTTGAAAAACAAACCCAGCCTGCAGACGACACGAGGTTGTCTTTTTTTGATATATAACTTCCATAGGTCATCATTGTTCCCATGCCAAGGCTTAGCGAAAAAAAGGCCTGCCCTACAGCAAAGAAAAGAACGTTTGTATTCAATTTCGTAAGATCTGGCTTAAGGTAAAAAGAAATTCCTGTTCCGGCTCCAGGAAGAGTTAAGGCCCTAATGGCCAAAAAGATAATCAGGGCAAAAAGGAGAGGCATGAGGATTTTTGACCACCTTTCTATTCCCTCCCTGACTCCTTTGGAGATAACAAAAGTAGTGAGGCCAATAATAATGAATAAGCAAATAAGAACTTCTATAGGATTTGCAGCAAAATGTGCGAAAACATGGTCAGAAAGTTCCCAGGAAATCTCCCCGCGAAAAACCCCTGTAATAGTCTTATATAAATATCCTAATGCCCAGCCAGCAACAACAGAGTAATAGGAGAGGATGAAAACACCCGTGGCTACACTCATGTATCCGATTGCTTTCCAGGGAGTATGGGGCTTAATTGAATTGAATGCGCCAACAGGGTTTTTCTGCGTATGGCGTCCTATAGTGAGCTCGGCAAGCATGACTGTGAATCCAATGAGGATGATGGCTAAAATGTAGGCAAAGACAAATATTGCTCCACCATTTGTACCTACCATTATAGGAAATCTCCAAATATTTCCTAACCCGATGGCAGAACCCGATGCAGCGAAAATAAAAGCGATTTTAGACCCCCAGCTTCCCCTGGCCTTCTCAGCAGCGCTATCCATCTTTGTCTCCTTTAGATTAAAAAACCATTGTCTCCGAATTTTATTTTCAATATCTAATATCATAAACAAATATGATTGTAAAAGGAATAATCCTCTTTACCATGAATGCTGCTTTTAGGTATATTTAAAAAATAGAGAGGTAAAATAATGGCGGGTTATATTGAAAAGGAGCTATTAACAAAAGCAAAGCTTATTTATACTGCGGCTCTAAAAGCAGTAGAGCCGGAAACCTTAATCAAACAGAATGTTGTCCTTCAGGGTAAACACCTGGTTATTCAAGGCAAGAGGTTCCCATTCTATGACTTTGAGAATATCTATCTTGTTTCAATTGGAAAAGCAGCCCCTTTTTTGGCCAAAAGTCTGATAAACCGCTTGGATAATCAGATAAGTGGTGGAATTGTCTTGCACTTGCCTCAATGCCCGATTTCTTTAAAAAGAATTACATGTGTTCCAGCCTCCCATCCTCTTCCTGATAGAAAAAGCGTGGCTGCAGCTCGAAAAGTTCTTGAGTTTGCTAAAAACATAAAGGAGAAAGATCTGCTTTTCATGCTTATTTCTGGGGGGGGATCATCCCAGCTCTGTTTTCCAGCCAAAGGAGTTCCTTTGAAGGATAAGAAAATGCTCACTCGTAGTCTTCTGAAAGCAGGTGCCGACATAAAGGAACTTAACACTGTGCGGAAGCATATTTCCAAAATCAAGGGAGGGCGCTTGGCTCGGGCAATTTATCCTGGCACGGTTATAAATCTTATTATTTCTGATGTTGTCAATAATGATCTATCAAGTATTGCTTCAGGGCCAACATTCTGGGATTCAACAGCTTACAAAGATGCTTTCAACATTTTAAAAAAGTACTCTCTATGGGAAAAAGCACCGAATTCAGTAAAAAGAATCATTGAAAACGGCGTTCGTGGAAATGAGGAAGAAACCTTGAAAAAGAATTCTGTAGTGTTTTCACGCGTTCATAACTTTATTATTGGGGATAACAAAACAGCCCTTCAAGCAGCTCAGCAAAAAGCAAAAGAACTGGGATTTAAGGCATTTGTCCTTACGTCTTCAGATAGAGGAGAGGCAAGGGTGGTAGCCAGAAACTACGTATCTTTATTCGAAGCTCTTATCAAATCAGACAGAATCCGTTTTACTCCTGTATGCTTATTGTCTGGCGGAGAACTAACAGTCACAGTAAGAGGAAAGGGTATGGGAGGGCGAAACCAGGAATTTATCTTGGCTGTTCTCAATAAGATGGAAAAAAGTCCTTTAAAAAACAAAAACTGGCTGGTTTTAAGCTTAGGGTCAGATGGGATTGACGGAACCACCGATGCGTCTGGAGCGTTCATTCTTCCATCGACAATTAAGAAAGCGAAAAAATTGTGCCTTGATTCCGTTTCTTATTTAGAAAACAATGATTCTTACACATTTTTTAAAAATCTTGATTGCCTTATTGTCACTGGATACACGAAAACAAATGTTATGGATATCCGGATGTTTCTTGCCTCATAAAATGAATTCTGGGCTCATCACAATAATGGATACCTGGGTAGATAAAAGCAGAAAGGAAAAGATGAATTTAAGGGGATGGCGT
>DAOUSP010000241.1 GCA_030627155.1 Candidatus Aminicenantota bacterium | reverse complement strand
CTGTTCCTTGAGAATGGAATAATTTAGGCCAGGGATTTTTTCAAGCTTTTCTCTTATATCCTCTACTACTTGTTCGAGCTTGTTTGAATCATAGGTTTCAACATAGATACTCGCAGAATTGAGGGAAACATCAGGGTTCAAGCTTTCCATTCCGCTGACAATTCCAATCTGTGAAAAAAATGCCTTTGTGGATGGATTTTTCAAGAGCCAGTCTTCAATGGCTGACACCACATTGGAAGTCTGCTCAAGAGAGTACTCTATAGGTGTTTTAAGATTTAACTCAAATGAAACAGTTTCTGGTTTGGGAAGAAGCTCCCTTGGGATTTGTGTAAAAATCAATAAAGTTAATAATAGAAAACCAGCACTAAAGATTAAAACTCCTTTTTTATCATCTAAACACCTGACGAGAAATTTGTGATACCAGGTTGAAAATCTTACATAAACAAAATTATATCCTTTAAAAACTGCTCTAACTACAGGCCTTAGAGGAATCGAACAGTAATGAAAAAACAGAAGCAAAAGTTGGGAAATGAAGCTTACGATAATATTAAATAAGAATGAGATTCCCTTTAAAATCATAGATATTAGCCATTGAAACCCTTTGTATGGAAGGAGTAAATACTTTATCTTTGATGTCTTCCCTGTCTTCTTGGCTTCCAAAGACTCCTTTCCTGATTTTTCTTTACTGGCCGCCGGATTTTCTATCTGGAACTTGCGAGAAGAAAGCATTGGAAGTAAGGTTAAAGACACAATGAGAGACGAAAGCAGAGCAAATGTGACTGTTAATGCCTGGTCTTTAAACAACTGCCCTGCAACACCATGAATATAAATAATTGGAAGAAAAACAGAAATGGTTGTCAAGGTTGAAGCTGTAACTGCCATTCCTACTTCTTTCGTCCCTATAAACGCTGCCTTAGAAGCATCTTTCATGCGGGATTTATGCCTGAAAATGCTTTCTGAAACCACAATAGAATTATCAACCAGCATTCCTATCCCCAATGCCAATCCCCCCAGTGACATGATATTTAAAGTAATGTTGCGGAAGTACAATATGTTAAAAGTCGCAATAATAGAGATTGGAATAACTAAAGCAATAATAACTGGTGTTTTTAGATCCTGAAGAAAAATAAATAAAACCATAAACGCAAGTATTCCACCAAGGATTATTGACATCGTCACAGATGAGATGGCATTTTTTATATATTTAGCCTGTTCTGAGACAATCAAGATATCAATTTTAGGGTTCTCTTTTTTTATTTCATTAATAACTTCATGCACGGTTTTTGTGACTTTTACGGTATTGGCTCCAGATTCCTTCCGGATTAGAACCCCAATGCTTTCATTTCCATTAAGCCTGGTGACACCTTCCCGCTCTTTTATAGAATCACGAATTTGAGCAACATCTTTCAGTCTTATAACGCCTCTTTCCTGTGTTGTTTTAAGACTTATTTCTCCAATCTCATTGACTTCCTCAAACTCTCCAACAACTCTCAAGGCATACTTGAACCGTCCTTTTCTAATCGTCCCCCCTTGAAGGTTCTGGTTAAAAGCATCTATTCTTTGAGAAATCTGATCGATTGTAAGCCCATATAAAGAAAGCAGCTTTGGGTTAACCTCAACATGAATTTCCCGCTCTACTCCACCTGAAATCTCTGCTGAACCAATCCCCTCGATTTGTTCTAATCGGGGCTTTATCAATTCTTCTGAAAATTCTTTAAGCTCAAGCAAAGGCCGCTCACCAGAAACAGAGAGTACCATAATAGGTTTGCTCTGAGGGTCTAATGGAATTATTGTCGGGGGTTCTATATCTTCTGGAAGAAAAGCACTGTCAAGCTTTTCTCTTGTATGCAGAAGGGCAAAATCCATATCCGTTCCCCAAGAAAATTCGAGCGTCATGTTAGAAACTCCTTCTTTAGAAACTGATTCAACTCTCCGCAATCCTGGGATACGGCTTACTGCAGCCTCTAAGGGAGCTGTAACAAGAGTCTCTATTTCTTCAGGAGCCACCCCAGGATACTGGGTGGATATAGACAGGCGAGGATAGTTTATATTAGGCAAAAGGTCCACGCTCAATTGCCTCAAAGAAACAACGCCTAAAAGTACAATCGCCAGAAAAATCATAGTGATTGTTACAGGCCTTTTAATGGATATTTGTGTTATTTTCATGTACTCTCTCTATATTGAATTCTTCTTTTCCACCTTTAATAGACTGAAAAATTCTTAAAAAATTATCACTGAATCAAAAAATATCTGTGAAAAATAACATTTTTAACCTTGCTTTTTTGTCACATAATGACAACAGTTTAATTTTTGCAATTTTGCTTTTCTTTTTTTATTTTAGGATTATATTCTCTATTTTTCCACTGTTTTTTCCCTTTTATATTTAAAATATTTTACATGCCACAGATTAAAACATAAAATATATAAGCATCCTTTTAAGAAATGTTTTATCCAAGTTAAACGAAAATGAAGTCAAAAAAAATTATAGAAAAAAAGCCCATGGCATTTGTATAAAAAAAATGCGGTATAAAGAATTTGGAAAAACAGACAAAAAGGTATCTGTGTTAGGAT
>DAOUSP010000108.1 GCA_030627155.1 Candidatus Aminicenantota bacterium | reverse complement strand
CATCTGGCATATCACAAAACTAGTCAATGTCCATGAATCTGTTATGTTCTGCCCTATCTTCAAGCTCATCCAAAATGAATCCCACTTCTCTGTAAAATCTGTTATAGGCGATGCGGCCTACGACACCAGCTCTATCCTTAAATATGTTGTCAAAGATCTTAAGGCAAAGCCTTGTATATCCCGAAACCCTCGGAATACTCAAAATCCTCCGAATACCCAGTCCTCAAAATCCGGAAACCCCATCTGTCCAGCCCAACTCGAAATGCTCGCCCACGGCTCATTCTATGACAAAAAACAAGATCAATGGAGACACAAATGGGTCTGTTCTCTCCATCATTCAAAAAAATACGCCCAACAATATCTCCTCTCTCCTTCTTTCTATCCAAAGTTCCTCTCCCAAAAAGGCTGTTATGTTTATGCCCGTATCGACCAAGACATCAGAAGCGAAATCGACTCCAGTTTTTCCTCCTTCATGACTGACTCTAAACTCCGCTCCGGATCAGAGAGAGTCTTCTCACGCCTACTTAATGTCTGTATGCAAAATCCTCAACTCATCAGCCTCCAAGCCATCTCAAATTATGTCACTAGTGCTCATGTCATTGTACTTCTTGTGGCTCTCACAGCTGCCAAAAACAGTATGAAAGATAAATTCCGCTTCATCAAATCTTTCCTGCCTAGCTTCAACCCTTAAAATCATGAGTTTCGTGAAGCCCTATTTTTAATTAACTGAATATACCAATTACAAGACATGCACCGGCAACAACCTCGAAAGAAGGTATTATTATCGAAAACAACTTTGAATATCGTGGAAGAACATTGAATTCTACAATTGTCTCTTCAAAGAGGACGAGGTCGGTCATTTTCAATAAACCCGCTAGCATAAACATCAACCCGATTGATATTTGAATAACTTTAATTTTTGGCTTTGTCCCAAAGTGACGGGAAACATCAAATACATACATAGTATACTATAAATTTAGAAAGCAATTTTTGTGCCAAATTAATAAATAGCTTTCAACATATTTATTATCAATAAATTATGCTATTAAATAATAATAGCTTAATCGCAAATATTTAGGAGCAGAGTTTACACTCTTTTCTGTCTTCATGCTGTTATCTTTTTTATTATCAGCAGGTTAAATAAATATGTAAACTAAATCTGGCTGTAAACTTTAAATTAGCGTTTTCTAATTTATTTATTATCAATAAGATGGCAATGATAATTGTAAACTGTAAACTGTCAATTTAAATAGTTTACACTTTTTTCTGTTTTAAGATTTTGTATAAGTACTGACGGCTGATTCCAAGCGATCTTGCCGTTTTGGATATATTGCTTTTGTGTTTTTGCAAAGTCTTCTTTACCTGAGAATATGTCAACTTTTTCCTCTTTCTGCTAGTAACTTCCCTTTCAAAAAAAACGTCATTTTCTTTAATCTCATTCCCTTTTGAATACAGGATGGCTCTCTTACAAATATTTTCAAGCTCCCTTACATTTCCGGGAAAATCATAGTTCAGCAGTTTATTTATTGCTTCAGAAGATATACTTTTTTTCATCTTATTTCTTTCGTTTTCTCTTCTCAGGATTTCCCCGGCCAACAAAGGAATATCCTCCTTTCTATCTCTGAGAGGAGGAATGTGGATATCTAAGGTATTGAGTCTAAAGTATAAATCCTCTCGAAATCTTCCAGATTTTACTTCTTTTTTCAAGTCCCTATTCGAGGCAGCTATAATCCTTACATCTGTCTTTATCTCTTCAGTTCCGCCCACACGGAAAAACTTACCTCTATCTATAAAAAGGAGAGTCTTCGCCTGATTCTGGAGACTTAAGTCTGAAATCTCATCTAAAAAGAGAGTTCCCCCATCAGCGATCTCTATCTTGCCTTTTTTCTTTTCGATGGCACCAGTAAAAGCACCTTTTTCATGGCCGAAAAGCTCACTCTCAAAAAGTTCGGAAGGAATATTACTGCAGCTCTGATGCAAGAAAGGTCTTTCTTTTCTCATGCTCACTGAATGAATTAATTGGGCAAGCAGAGTTTTCCCAACACCTGTCTCACCAGAGATTATAATCGGATAATCATATCGGGCAGCCAAATTGATAAACTTTTTTACTTCTCTTATAGTTTTGCTTTTTCCGACTAATCTTTTTAACACACTGTTGTTTTCATGGTGAGTCATCATTTAAAATCCCCTATTTAAATTCTCTAAAAAAGGAAATTAATTTATTCTTCTATTCAAATCTCTTTATGCCTACGAAGATGAGGCAAAGGAATATTGACTTATATTTGGATTATTCGGATTAAGAGAGAGAGAGAGAGAGAGAGAGACGTCTGATTCCCCGGATTATCTTGCTTCTTCCTTCAAATATTTCAACAAGATTATTAGAATTATAAATATGCACTTACCCACCTTCTAAAATAGACTCCAAATCATTGTTTCATTATTTTAGTCGTACAAGTTTTGGAAAATTTGAATTTTTTTGTAAATTTTTTTTAAATTCGGCAATAAAAGGTTATAAAATTAAAGGGGGTTGAATTTTATAAATAAAGATTTAGGTAAGAATCTTCACAAAAATCTGCTGTCCAAATAGTGTCCATAAGAGATTGCTTGTCATGTTTATCTAATCCGAAGGACGGCTGCTCCGTCTATCTGGCTTGCCTTTAGCATCTGTAAAGCCCTATTCGCCTCCTCTAAAGAAAAGACCTTAGTAGTCGGCCGAATCGGGATTTCTGAAGCTATTTTCAGAAGTTCTTCACCGTCTCTCCTTGTCGCATTTGCCACGCTTCGCAGAGTGCGTTCTTGGTAGAGATATTTCCCATAATCCATGTCCGGGATTGGACTCATATATATTCCAGCCAACGCTTGAATCCCGGCTTTATCCAGCATTCTCATGCCGTCAAGAACCGTTCTCCCTGCTGGAGTGAAGTTTACGACACTGTCCAGTTTTACAGGCGGTATTTCTTCAGAGCTTCCAACCCAGACTGCCCCAAGTTTTCTTGCCAAAGCTCTGTGCTTCTCTGACCTTGAAAAGACATATACTTCACAGCCCCAATGAACTGCAACCTGTATTGCTACATGTGCAGAAGCCCCAAAGCCAATAAGGCCGAGCCGCCCTCCTCGTCTTATTTCACTCTGGCGTAAAGCCCTGTAGCCAATGATTCCTGCACAAAGGAGTGGTGCTGCTTCCTTGTCAGTAAATTTTTCTGGGATTGCGTAGGCAAATCTTTCCGGGATATTGATGTATTCTGCATAGCCGCCGTTAACATGGTAGCCAGTAAACCGGGCATTCTCGCAGAGATTTTCTTTCCCTTCCCTGCAGTATTTACACTCCTCATCAGTTGAATACAGCCAGGCCACTCCAACCCTGTCACCATTAGTGAATCGGGAAGTACTCTCACCCAGCTTTTCCACTTTCCCCACAACCTGATGTCCTGGGATGATTGGCAAATTAACTTCTGGCAGTTCTCCTTCCACAGTATGGAGGTCTGTATGGCAGATACCACACACATTGATTCGAATCAGAATCTCACCCGAACCTGCCTCTGGCACCTCGATATCCACAAGCTCAAGAGGATTCTCCTCAATAGGAGCAAATTTTTTTAGCATCATCGCTTTCATTGCTTTATTCGCTACTATAACGTTAATATTCACAAGTATATTTATAATTTTTCTTCTGTCTTTTTTTCCTGGCTTCTCTTTATTTTTTGTTTCAGTCTTTCAAGGCGGTGTCTAAACTCCATTTCATAAAAAGAAGAAAGGCCAAAGGAACTTACGAGTCCTTCCTCTGCAATCTTTGCGGCTTCCTCGTATTTTTTCAACTGGTGTTCGAAATACATTGCAAGTTCCCTGCAGGAGAAAAGCTGATGAATGCTTGTCTTTTGGGCAGAAGCCATCTCCTGCCAGAGCGGAACAGCTTTTTCCCATTCCCCATTTCTTTTGAAATACAGGGACAATTTTTTCCTTGCCTCAAGAGAGACTTCATCTGTAAGCCGCCCGTTAAGGGCACGTTGGAAAAATAAGACTGATTTCTGTTGGTCACCAACCTTTTCCATGATTTTTCCTGCGCCAAAGAAATCCATGGCATCCGCCAGGCATATTTCCTCATCCTCAGAGAAAATTTGAGCTCCCATGATTACAACCCCAAGAAGAGAAAGTATGTCTTCCCCGTTGTGATAGAGAATTGGCTCTATGAGCTCAAAGTTTCCTGTCTGAAGGAACTGAAAATAGCGCCAGGGAATCTCTGCTGAGGGTATATCTTCTGAACGGTCAGCTTCCACAACTTCCCTTGCAAGATGACAAAGGCGGCAGCTTTCATGCTTATGGCGCCAGAGGCTTCGGGCAGAATAAAGAAAATCTAGATGCGGAAGCCCGTCAAGCGGAAAGGGCTGCCTGTGTAAGATGAAGCGTGTTTCAAGAAGGGGCATATCAAAGGTCTTGCCACTAAACGTAACTACCGACTGGAAGTTCATGTCTGAAAAAAACTGGGCAATTTCCTGAATCATCTGTGCTTCTTCGGCCAGCTCCCCAAGAAAATACTGCACTACATTGAATTTCTCCTCTCTGTAATAGCCCATTCCAACAAGGAAAGGCACGACTCCCACCCCTCCAGAAAGGCCTGTTGTCTCGAGGTCGATAAAAAGAGCCGAAGAAAGATCCAACTCTTTAAATGCCGGGTCCTTACTCAGGCAGCTCAGGATATCCCCATTTATCTTTAACCCTGAGGAAAGATTTACTTTTCCATACTTAACACCGAGCGGATAAGAATTTTCAAAAAACTGGATAGGTTCCCTGGGAAGCGGCTCGATCTCAGGCATTTTAGGCCGAGGGTGTTTTTCTTCCCTCGTGAGGTTTATTAGTTGCTGGAGTTTTTCTTTAGTTGAAAGCTCATCGTCTTTTTCGAGGTTTTTCCAGGCATCCTGGATTATTTTTGATTTTGAGCGGGCTTCTCTTTCTCGCTTTATTGCCTTTAGTTTATCTTTTATATCCATTGCTTTGAAAGATAGAAAATATGAAGCCTGTTTTTACTCTCTTCTATTCCCCCATGAATTGCAGAATAATTGTCCTTGAACGTGAACGGTTGTCAAAATCGACAAAAACAACCTGCTGCCAGGTTCCCAGGGTTAACCGTCCGTCTTTAAAGGGAACGGTCAGGGATGGACCAAGGAGTGAGGCGCGCACATGAGAGAATCCATTTCCGTCTCCCCACCGTGCATCATGGTAGTAAGAACCGTGCTG
>DAOUSP010000049.1 GCA_030627155.1 Candidatus Aminicenantota bacterium | reverse complement strand
TCCCTGGACAAGGACATTAAGCCGTGTTTATTTCCCTCCAGACCTTCCTGTCCAGGAGAGCTATGTCAGCGTGAATGCAGAACCCTTAGGCTCCCGAAGAAATGCACCTTCCACAAATCTTGACTTAAGAGTTGAGAAGAGCTTTTCTCTATCAAATTTTGGGAAATTGAATGTCTATGTGGACATTTTCAATGTTGGTGGCAGAAGCGGTGTCAATATATATAGTAACCCCAATGGCTGGCTGTATTATTACAAGAGCCCTCCCGAATACCAACTGGATTCCATTTACGGGACTGTTTCAAGTGTGTATGGAGTACGCTCTTTCCGGTTAGGAGTCAGATGGAGCTTCTAAGGAAAATTTTAAGTAAAGTAGTATTTAGAGTTTAAGTTTTTAATTTTTTCTATACTAAACTAAAAAACTCTAACTAACAAAAAAAATCAAATATTTGGATGAAATCCAATTTATTGGATTTTTTACCGTTAATAAAATCCTTTCTTTTTCTTTATTACCAATATTATCAATAAGTTACAAACAAACTATTTTTGGCACAATTCTTGCTATCTAATTAAATAGCAAGTTTAGGGAAGTTTCTTTTGTATAATATAATTCAAAATTTAAAGGAGGTAAATGAAGGTAGTTTCATACAAAATCTTTTTAATGTGTTCTCCCTTCTAAAATCATCAAGGAGGGAGATGGGTTCCTGCAAAAGCAGGAAAAAGGGTTTTATTTTTTTGGAGGAGAATAAATGAAGAAATTATTTAATTTCCTTTCAATTACTTTTCTTGTCATAGGGTTTATTTCTTTCTTAAGCGCTCAAGGAAGGCTTACCGGCTCTTTAACAGGAAAAGTTGTTGACAGCGAGGGGAACCCCTTGCCTGGAGTCACTGTCACTGTTGAAGGCCCTGCATTACAGGGAACGATGACATTCATCACATCAGAAACGGGAGTTTTTCGTTTTCCGGCACTTCCCTCTGGCTCAGATTACGCCATAAAATTGGAAATGCCCGGCTTTAAAACAACTTTGCAAAAAGAGTTAAGAGTAAGCGTTGGAAAAGCAACTTCTATATCCATCACAATGGAAATGAGTGCCATCGAAGAAGAAGTTACCGTTGTAGGAGTTTCTCCTGTAGTCGATGTCAAATCATCAAAAACCACTGTCAATTATTCCAAGAGTTTTATCTACAACATTCCGATGTCCCGTGACCTTTATGACGTCCTCAACTCGATCCCTGGGTCAGTATCCGAAAATGTAAGCTATCGCCGGACATCCTTCATTTCTGGAAGTACTGTCCGTGGCAACCAATATTCCATAGATGGTGTTTCCATCAACGACCCGGTAGTCATGTATCCTATGACCAACATTAATATCGATGTCTATGAAGAAGTGGAATTTGGGCTGTCTGGACATCCAGCCGACGTTGGAATTGCGGATGGAGGATTTATCAACATTGTAACCAAATCCGGAGGAAATGAATTTCACGGCGGAGGTACTGTAGAATTCTACAACCAAGACACGCAGGAGAGTCTCCTTAGTGAAGAGGACTTGACGGCGGTGGGGCTTACCAAGCCTACGGGCTGGAATTCCTGGAAGGACTTTTCCCTTTTCTTTGGCGGTCCGATAATCAAAGACCGTGTTTGGTTTTTCACAAACGGCAGGTATTTCACATGGAATAGAGATTTCAACCATGTTATCTGGGACGACACTATGGCTGCAGGAAAAAGGGTTTACACTCTGGATGAAGCACCACACAAAGAAATGAATTTCTTTGGAAAATTGACTTTCCAGCTTGCTTCTAACATACGCCTGATGACCACTTACAACCTGACAACCATTACCGAAGATTTCTACACAAACCGTATTCAGAACTATCTGGATGTTACTGCAACCACAAAATGGGATGGTGAAATAGGCCATACATTCAGCTCCCAGCTCAACTGGGTCATCACCCAGAATCTGTTCGTCGATGCCCGTATTGGCTATATCAACCGTTTCTTCCCAATACCATACAGCGAATATGCCATTGCGGATGCACCCCGTGATTATGACAGATACTGGGGAATCTATAGAAATAATCCCCGTTTCGAGGAAACCTATCTTCGAACAAGATTTAATCCTTCTGCTGCAGCCACACTTTTCCAGGACAATCTTTTTGGTGCCTCCCATGAAATCAAGATTGGGGTCGAATACGAACGCACATCTGGAAACTGGGATTGGTGGAGAAAGAATCCTTACATAATCTATTATTACAACGGAAGCATCTATGGATATGCTACTTCTTCCTCCCCAAATAGGACCAGACTCTATGCCTACATTAGCGGGTCTGAGGAAGGAAGCTCTGTTCAGGAAAACACCATGGATCGTTTGGGCGTTTTCATTCAGGACAGCGTCACTATCAAAGACCGGCTTACACTTAATTTAGGTGTTCGTTTTGACACAAGCACAGGAAAATTTCCTCCACAGGAGCATGGGGCAACCGCTGATCCCTACAATATTCTCACCATGATTGCAGGTGCAGAATCACCTTACAGCGAGTATAATCTTGATGCGTTTGACTGTCTAACCTGGACTCATCTTTCACCTCGCCTTGGATTCTCTTACGACCTCTTCGGAGACGGAAAGACTTCAGTAAAGGGGTCCTATTCAAGATACAATGAATACCTGATGATTCAGTACTACTCGCTTGCAAATCCCAATTATCCCAGCACTGGAAGCTGGTACTGGTTTGATGACAATTACAATGGGAAACCTGACCCTACTGACAGATACTCGCTTCGCTACCTGCCACCAGATCCATTCACTTATGACTTGGACGCAGAGATGAACAGAGATGCTACAGCGCCTTATACAGATGAATTTACCTTTGGATTCGAGCACGAGTTAGCCCGAGATTTAAGCGTTGGCTTGAGTTTCATATACAAACACAAACAGAATGTCTTTGAAGATGTAAACGATTATGGCTTTGGAAAAGATGAGGCCTGGAAAGGATATAGCGCTGACAGTCCATACTGGGAAAAATTCGAATTCAAAGATCCTGGCGATGACGGACTATTCGGAACCGATGATGACAAAACTTCTTACTGCTATGCCGAACTGGCTGGCGCGCCAGCTATTCATTACTATTTGACAAACGTAGACGGATCTTACAGAAAATACACAGCCCTTCAGTTTATTGTAAACAAGAGAATGTCAAACCGCTGGCAGCTCCTGGGCTCTCTTGTCTGGAGCAAAGCCTGGGGGAATATTGGTGGAGACTATAATGCGTCATACGGCGCTTCTGGAAACTTCGATACTCCCAATACCTGGGTTTATTCTGATGGGAGACTGGATCTTGACCGTCCAATCAACATCAAAATCCAGAGCACAGTCATGCTGCCTTATGACTTTGTGTTGAGCACCTACTTCAACCACATCTCGGGTTCACCCTGGAGTAGGTCAGTTACGGTCTACATCCCAGATGATCCAAAATACCAATGGCCTGGTGATAGCTATGGTGTTCCCACAGAAGAAAACGGAACCAGAAGAAATGCACCTGTAACAACTCTTGATTTGAGGATTGAAAAGAGATTCCGCCTGACAGAAACTGTCACAGTCGGTGGTTACCTTGACATCCTGAACGCCTTAGGCCGAAGCGGCTATTCTATTACCGGTAACCCAGGCGGTTATATCGATTATTCAGACCCATCTAATCCTACTTTTGAGCGATATGGAAATTATGGAGATATCTCCGGAGCTTTTGGAAATAGAGTGTTCAAGATGAGCTTGCGTTTTACCTTCTAAATCAAGACTCTCACGCTGGAATTCAAAGAGGGGAGGATCATTTCCTCCCCTCTTTTTTCCTACGGCATCTTCAAAAAAGATTGCATAAAATATTTTCTTCTTTCTGAGGAGAATTTCTCTTTCATGAGAAAATATTTTGGAATATAAACAAATAGGTGCATAATAGAAAAATAGACACTATTGGGGGAAACATGAAGCCAATCGCTGTAATATTGATTATAGTTTTTTCCTTTTGCTTATGTTTTTTCTTATTTTCCTGCGCCAGCAGTGTACCCAAAAGGGTTTCCCTTGACCCGGCAAGCCAAAAATTTCTTGATTTGATTGGTTATATAATTCTTCCTATAGAAGAGAAGATATTTCGCGAAATGCCTCCCGAGGACCGTGGCGAATTCATCAAGGATTTCTGGGCCCGACGCGATCCTGATCCTTCGACACCCGAGAACGAATTCCGACGGACGTATTACACCCGGCTTGCGATTGGGGACAAAGCTTTTAAAGTTGGAAAGCCTGGATGGAAGACAGACAGAGGAAGAATTTACATCCTCCTTGGTCCGCCTACAAATGTTATTACAAAATCCATGGGGGATGTTCCATATGAACAAGCAAAATTTGTGAAGGCAAATCCCATTGAAACAGGAACAATCACTGAACGGCCAACAGAGATTTGGGTCTATGATAATTATCCCGAATACTTTGCAGGTCCCCTGCGCCTTGTTTTTGTCGATTATCATGGAACAGGTGATTACCAGCTCACAACAAAACTTGAAATCACTCCATTTTCAATGGTCTCTCCAACATGGGATCCTCCAAATCTGGCAAAATATCAATGGCTTGGACAAATCCAGATGGACGAGAAAACGCCTGGGGATCTTGCTATCTTTGACTACGATGTTTATGCTGATATCTCCCGCAAAAAAGGGGAAGCAGCATCGGTTATCATCTCAATAGACATTCCCTGTTACAGGCTGGATTTCCACAAAAAACAGGAAAAATTTACTTGTGATTTATCTATGTCTGCAGAAATCCGGGACACACAAAGCAATATGATAACAAGACAAGAAAAGCAATCCTTACAGGTATTATCGAAAAATCAAATCAGAAGTATGGTAACCAATAAGAGTGTTATTCACAATGAAATAGAACTTGATTTTCCTCTCGAAAGCAAGTTTATTTATATCAGTGTGACTGACAATGTAACAGGAAAAAGACTTCGTAAGCTGCTTCAAGTGAAAGATATTAAAAGTAAAAGAAAATAACTACTTTAGGAAGCCTCTCTATTTCCATGACACTTAATTATGAACGTGTAATCTGTCACAGTGCCGGTTCCCCTCCATCCTTGCCAAGACCCTCCCACCCTCCACAATGGGCTTCAGATAGAGAGAAACCGTCGCCGTACTTCTAAATTAGGTCAGATGTTTCCCTTATCACGGAAATAGAGATGTTTACGCTCCTTTAACCTTTTTTCTATTCCCAGAAAAAATCTTATAAAATACTGTTTTATCTTGTATTATTTTTTGATAAGCTCTTCTAACTTGGGGATTAAATTTCTTATTGTTTCTGCTTGGGGATCATCTGGAGCGACTTCCAGAAACTTCTTCATGGCATCGACAGCTAACTCATATTCACCTTTGTTTAAATACGCATAACCTAACTGTCTGTAAGGTGGGAACCAAGTATCTTTGATTTTAATAGCAATTTTGTAATATTCAATTGCCTCATCTATGGCCCCCTGTTTGAAATAGATTTCTCCAACATTAAACGCCAGGGTCTCATCTTCAGGGAATATATCCACCGCCTGTTTTAAAAACTCATTGGCTTTTTCCAAGTCTCCCTGTTTAATATATGTCTGACCAATATTAGCCAGAGCTCGCGCTTCCATTTCTTTGTCTTCACGAGTTCCCTCTTCTGTTTTCACTTTATCTAATATTATATGGTAGGCTTCCAGAGCATTATCATATTCTCCCACTTCTCGGTAACAATTGCCAATATTGATATACACCTGATAAACAGACGGATTTTTTGACAAAAATTCCTCGAATTTTACGATAGCCTCAGAATATTTTTCCTTTTCAAAAAGAAGGTTGCCTTCATCAAATACAGCTACGGCTGATTCATCCTGAATAGCAGGCATGTTAAGAGGAACGGCTTGAACTTTTTTTAATGTAAAATCAATAGAAGGGTTCTTCTTTGAAAATTGGCTCACTCTCATTTCATGGTAAACAGTGCCATATCCTTCTTTGATTGCTGTGATACGGAAATATCCTGTTCCAAGACCAGCAATCGCCCATGTACCTTTCTTGTCAGATTTTGACTCAAAAGTAGTTTTATACTCTAAATGCTCTGCTACAATTTTAACACCCTCTATTGGATTACCTGCATCATCTTGAACTGTTCCCCTGATTCTTCCTCTTCCACGGCCCTGCTGCCCTAAAAGACTCAAAGTAAGACTTAAGCTTAAAATCAGGATTAAAAAGACGAACCATATATTCTTAACCTTCATAGGTTCCTCCTTATGTGAGTTTTCTCAACTTATTTTAAAATATCACCCAATTAAATTCAACTCTCCTCTTCATATGCATCTCGATTTCCGTGATAGGATGAAAGGATTAAAAGCCATGGAATGGTTTTGCTCCCCTCACCTGTTTGGCCTTAATAAGCCAAGCTGTAAAATAAGCATCTTCAATCTTCTCATTTGCACTGAAAATCAAAGACAACATCAACAAAAAAATCTTCCAGGATGAGATCAATTTTCTTGGGAGAATACTTCTCAACTTTAATTTTTAACCCAATCTTATCAAACTGTTCCTGAGCTTTTTCCTGTTGACCAAGATGGAAATATGCCCTTCCTGAGTTCTTCAATGAATCCACATCACTGGGAAACTGATCCAAAATCTCCTGCCAAATTGAAAGAGCTTCTTGGTAATCTCCTTGGTTATAATATATAAGGGCAAGATTACGTTTGGCTGCAAGAATAGAATTTGAAACCTTTGAAAAGCACTCCAGCGCATGGGCTTCATCCTTTAACCCATATGAAAGGAAACCCTCTATGAAAATCAAACCATCATCTTTTTGAGCTTTTTTTAAAATCTGCTCCAGCTCGCTCTGTGCCTTCTTATAATCCTTAAGATATCCATACACCACGCAAAGCTGCTTTCTTGCTTCAACTTCAGGATAATTATATTTCAAAGAATCGCTAAATTTTTTTCTTGCATTCTCATAATCTTTGTTTTTCTTATAAAGCATTCCTAAGGCAAATTTCAGGATTCCTTTTCTTCCCTTTGAAAAAACAACTCCTCCTCTCTGGGCAAGGAAAGCATCTTCCTGGCCAAAGCTCTCCAGCTTTTTTCCTGCGGTCAATGTCCCCTTTGCCTTTTCCATTTTCTCTGTCTCGAATTCGACCTTTTGCAGGACATCAAAAGATTTATTAAAATCGCCTTTAAGATAATAAGCTAACCCAACATACAGGTGACAATCATAATTGTAAGGATATCTTTTTATTTTCCTGTTAAGGAGGAGCAGTGCTTCATCGATTTTTCCTTGTTCCAGAAAATGGCAGGCCTGTACTTCTTCTAAATATGCCTGGGATAAGATTAAAGATGAAGCACTAAAAAAAACAAATAAAAATAAAAAAATGAGCTTTTTCATCTACAACCTCCCTTTTTCTGATATTAGGCATTCAAACCCGTTATTTTCACTGATTCAGAGTTTGAAATCTAAAACTTTTCTTATCTTATCGCCACCTGTCCTGTTTATCAGAGTAGCGTACATCTTGCTTTTTCCCAGTTGAACCATGGGAAGTTCTTTTTCCAGAACAAAAGGAACTTCTATATGGAATTTTTTCTTCTTTTCCTTTTTTAATTCCTCTTCACTGGATTCCACCTGAAAGGAATCTTTGTATTCCCAGACAACTTGGTCGTCATCACCGTGAAGTTCCAAGAATAGGTCGAGTGTTGTTACTAATTTGCCTTCTTCTTCCTTAAACCAAAGAGCAGCATAAGAGACCTCCAACAAGACCGCACCCTCTATCCGGTTAGTCTCCACTAATGTTTTGCTGATGTTCCAGCTAAAATCAAAGAAACGGCTGTCGCCATGAATTGTCTGCTGGGATTGAGCTTGTGCCATGGTAAGTTCATGCATGTACATGAGATTC
>DAOUSP010000036.1 GCA_030627155.1 Candidatus Aminicenantota bacterium | reverse complement strand
GCGTTTGAATTATGGCGAGGTGAAAGGTTACAGTCCAAGAGATGCAGTTACTTATCGTTATATGACTTCACTTACAGGTGTTGTAGAAAAACACACAGGGAAAGAGCCTTTTGATAATCCAGAAAGGCTGTTGAATGTGTATCAAAAAAAGGATTTTGGGTCCTACGTCGATAAAAACATAAAAGATGTTCCTGTTAATTTTCTTACAACCAATGACAGCACTGGAGGAAACTCAGGAAGCCCTGTTTTAAACGGGAAAGGAGAACTAATTGGCCTGCTCTTCGACGGCAATTATGAAGCCATGTATAGCGATTATTACTTTGATAAGGATTTGACAAGAAGCATTCATGTTGACATCCGCTACGTTCTTTTTATCGCTGAGAAAGTTGATAAAGCATTAAATGTATTAGAAGAATTAGAGATTGAGAATTAGAGATTGGGGACAGTCCCCGGTTTAAATAATTATCCTTAAAAAATAATTGTAAAGATTGTTCCACCTTCTCTATCAAGTTCAATAGTTCCCCCAATCTGATTAACCAAATCATTTACTAATTGCAGCCCTAATGTCTCTGGTTTACGGAAATCCAAGAGCTCCGGTAACCCTACGCCTGTATCTCTAACTATGAGCGTGTATCTTCCTTTCTTATTCATATTCATTTTTACAACTATCTGTCCTTTTCTGGCCCCTGGAAAAGCGTGCTTTAGCGAATTTGATACAAGTTCGCTAATTACTAGCCCGCAAGGAATGGCTTTATTGATATCAATATGAACTTCCCCGACATTTAAATCAAAATTAATACCACTTGCCCTTTCTCTGTAAATAGCGAATAAATGTGTCGTCAGTCTATTTATGTAATCAGAAAAATTAATCCTGGCCAGGTCTTTCGATTGATAGAGGGCTTCGTGTATAAGAGCTATCGATCGAATACGATTCTGGCATTCCTTGAAAATCTCAAGCATCTCATTGTCTTTGATCAACCTGGATTGAAGCCTGAGAAGGCTTGAAATAATCTGCATATTGTTTTTGACCCGATGGTGGATTTCTCTAAGCATTACATTTCTCTCTTTGAGAGATGCCTTAATCTTATCTTCTGCTTGCTTGTGCTCGGTGATGTCTCGATAGATGCTGTATACACCAACCTGCTCGTCATCAATAATAATTGGTGAACCAAGAAGGGAAACATTCATTTGCGTTCCATCTTTTCGACAACGTACAGTCTCATATTTCACTTTCTCACCTTCTGCTATACGTTTTGTGAGAGATACAGCTTCTTCCATCAGATATTCAGTCGCAACAAGGTCATCCAGAAACTTGCCAATTGCTTCCTCACGGGCATACCCGAACATTCTGACAAATTCACTGTTTACATTCAATATTCTACCATCGGTTGTATTCATCACAATGGCTTCCTGGGCACTCTCGAATAGCTGTTCAAGATAGGCCATTTCAGCCCGCAATCTCTCTTCTGCCTGCTTTCGTTCTATTACCAAGGCTATTTGATCTGAAATAAACGTGAGGATATCCTTGTCTTCTTCACTATATCTGAGGCCTTCTGTGTAACTTTGAACGGCTAACACACCTATGGTCTTTTCTTTCGTTATAAGCGGAACACCAAGCCAGTCTATGGAAGGCGGCCCAATCAGCTCAATCTCACCCTCCTTCTCAAGCTTTTTCAATACTTCAGGAGGAGCCAACAAGGGCTTCCCTGTTCGAATAACATACTCTGTCAATCCTTTCCCAAATTTTTGAGGACCAGGATTATCCTCATATTCATCAACGAAATAAGCAAAATCTATCATATCAGAATCTGAGTTATAGAGGGCAATATAAAAATTATTCTTCGCTGGCATCAGTTCTGTAATCACATGATGAATCAAATGATAGAGTTCCTCAAGGTTTTTTGATGAATGAGCTGCTTCAGAAATTTTATAGACAGAAGATTGAACTTTTTCTGCCCGTTTACTTTCGGTGATATCACGTGCAAACCCAGATAATCCTATTATCCTTCCATCTTTATTACGAACAGGGACTTTTGTCGTTTTGAAAATCCGGGTTTCCCCATCAACAACAAGAACATCCTCACGAGAATCAATCTTTCCTTTTTTAAAAACCTTTAAATCTATTTCTCTGAGCAGTCTGGCTTCTTTATCCGTAAAAATGTCTTCATCTGTTTTCCCCACAATTTCTCCCAATGGCCTGTTAAATTTTTTAGAAAATGTGGCATTGGCATGAGTGTAACGGCTGTTTAAGTCCTTAGCAAATATAATCTCATCAGAAGCATCGAGTACAGCTTTCAGAAGTTCTTCTGACTCCCGCAGCGTTTCCTCCGCCTTCTTCCTCTCGTGGCATTCTACCGATTCATCCATGAGCTTTTTTCTTGTCTGTTTCTCGTCTTTCATTTTGCATCCATCCTAAAATAAGAAGCATTATTTTATTACATGCCACCAGTTTTCCTGAGGTCTATCAAGATACTGTAATCCATCTTTAGTAAACACTGCTATTTGCCCAATCCCTAATTCTACACCATGTTCACCCCATCCCGGAACAGCAACACGTGTATGCGGCTCAAACGCATACAAGGTGTTATAGTAGAGCTTATGGTTATTGCTCACAATAGATGTCGGGTAATACCCTGGCCCTGATGTCATTCCTGCCACATATGTTTTATGATCAAACATATAGCCGCCCTGAAGAAACCGCCTGATAAACATTGGAGGTGGGTGAAAACCTAATGAGGAATGAATGATTCGTTCTTCCCTCGGAATTTTATTCGCAGCTGCAACGATTTCCTTTCCAGTTCGCCCGAATATGAACTCTTTCCGGAAAAGGTCCTGGATTCTGTTAACTATACGCAAGGCCTCCTTTAATCCTTCAGGGACATCCCTTTCACCTTTTTGTAATACATAAGCATGTTGATGGGAATCAGTCACCAGCCCAAGAAGAAATAGGTCAGTATCGCAACTTATAATGTCTCCGCGCCTGATTATAACATTCACTCCATTGCGTGTCCTTCCTTTCCGAAAGAAATCCGGGGGGTCACCATATTCAGCGATTTTTGACGGCCTCCTCTGAACTGTAATACTTGGATGATTCTCTGTTTCCAAATCTAGCTCAAGATACTTGTGCCTTATCCACCAGTTCAAATCATCCGTTGTGGTGACATCTGGAATAACCACCCTGTTGGAAAAAGCTTCAGATATTATGTCACAGGCTAATCCTTGAACATGACGATAGATACTTATCATCTCAGGGCTCATTGTCTCAAGCCACCGCACACCCAGAGTCCACGAATCCACAGCCCTGGAAGCATATTTTTTCCCAAGTGCCTTCAACATTTCTTCGTTTTTATATATGCCTATTGCAATTCTTTTGGGGTCGCGATCCTTAACAAGCCCGGTAATATGGGCATAGTCACGCGGCTCTACATATTCAATCTCTTTTCCTGTGTCATAAAACATCATGAAAGAGGGAATCTTCTGTGAGCCAGGAGGAGCATACTGGCTTGGCAGAGCCATCCCCTCATAGTTTGCTGGTAATAACGAAGTATAAACAGGGCCTTCATTGTTATAATAAAGGTCAGCTTCATTATTCCGCACTATCCATAGGTCTATCCCCTGCTCCCGCATCACCATTGGAAGAACATTCTCTCGCTTCCATTCCCAAAATCTTTGCATTATCTGAACCCGCTGCCTCATTGGAATAATCTTCATCATATCTTGGCCAGCATTAAGTCTCACATCCTGTGCATAAGCCTCTTCATAAGAATAAAAGGCAGATAAAATCAAAAACAAAAATCCAATCATAAATAATTTTTTGTTTTTAACCATAAATTAACCCTCCTTTTAAATTTTAAAGCCTAAGCCCATGGTCTCTTCTAAGCTTTAAGTATTTATATACTTCCAGGCAAATCCTAATTATCATTAATTTTTGGTTGTTCTTGGATTTTGAGAATATATTCGGCATTTAACTTATCATATATTCATGCAAAGTAAATAATGAGTTTATATAGTAAAATATACTACCATGTTTCTTTATAACTTTTCTACCTGAATTTATAATTTTCCTGCGTATCGATCGAACTCTAAAAAAGAAAGGGAAAGAGAAAAACATCTTGACAATATGTTGTTATATGACTATCATTAAACATGAAATAATTATCATATATTCATATAAATGAAAAAAACTGTCGACATTTTAAATGCACTGGCCAATCAAACAAGACTACACATATTCTTGATACTCTTACAGGAAAGTTTTTGTGTATGTGAATTACAAGAAATATTAGGCATCGAACAGTCGAGGCTCTCTCATCAACTACGAATATTAAGGTATTCGGGTATTGTTAACACAAGACAAATAGAAAGATGGACTATTTATTCTGTTCCTGAAGATATTAAAAAAAATAAAATTGTTCAGGCAATTAAAGAAGAGGTTAAGCTGAAACCAACCCAGATTAAGAAATTATCTCAAGCGAAAAAAAACAGAATTTGGGATAAAAAGTGAACAACAAAAAACCACAACAAGGAGGTATCTAATGAACAAAAAGCCAATATTTATTATGTGTATCTGCACAGGTCAATGTCCAGGATTCAAAACTCTGGACCTCTGGGAACTTATTAACACGGTTAGACAAGAAATGGATGTTGAATATGCCATTGTGCATCCGCAGCTCTGTGTTGATGATGGCGACAGATTCATAAAGGATTATATCCGCAATGATACTAAATACATTATTGGTGCATGTGCCCCTATAATGCAAAGGAAGATGATGAAAGATGCGTTCGTAGAAGCAGGAGGAGATTTTGAAAAACAAGTAGTCCCTCTGGATTTAAGAAACCTTACAACCGAACAAGCCCTTACCAAGGTCAAAGAAGCGTTGGAAAATATTAAGTAACGGTAGATTGTTTTAATGTCGTCAAAGTCCGTCCCTCGCGATAAAATACCCTGGTGCCCTACTATTGATGAAGAAAAATGCACAGGGTGTCGTGAGTGCTTTGAGTTCTGCAAAAACGAAGTATTTGAATGGGATGATGCGAACAATTGCCCCAAAGTCGTCAATCCTCTTAACTGCGTTGTAGGTTGTTCTGCCTGCAAGAATCTGTGTTCACAGGACGCAATCTCTTTCCCTAAGATTCAGGACATCCGACAAATCATCAGGAAACTCCGAGAAAGGAAAGATGGAGAATTTACGAAATAGAAAATTATTTTTATTTCACAATAACTTCTTTTCTCCCTCAATCTTCTTTATATCTGTGATATCCTGAGTTGTTTCTAAGCATCCCAAATAATCTCCATTTTTGTCATGAACAGCAAAATAGCGGATGTAGATTAACTTATCATTCAAATTGATCCAGAATTCAGCTACGTCTCTGCGGCCATTTTTAAAGTCTTCCAATATCTGATTAACAACATGTACGCTCTTTTGAGGGTGGCAGTTTTGAACCTTTCTGCCAATTACCGCTTTTGTTCTCGGGAAAATTCTCTCTAGTTCTAATAATTTTCACCCAGCAGTTCAAAATGCGCTCTTGGATGAGCACATGCAGGACACTTTTCAGGCGCTTCTGTACCTTCATGTATATAGCCGCAGTTGTCGCATTTCCATTTAACAACCATATCGCGCTTAAAAACTCTGCCCTTTTCTATGTTTTCTAATAGACTAAGATACCTTTTTTCGTGCTGCTTTTCAGCCACTGCTATTGCCAACATCACTTGAGCAATTTCATGGAAATCCTCTTCTTCTGCAATCCTGGCAAATTCTGGGTACATGGCTGTATGTTCATGATTCTCACCTGCTGCCGATGCTCTCAAGTTTTCAGCAGTGCTTCCAATGACTCCTGCAGGAAAAGCCGCAGAAATTTCTACTTCTCCACCTTCCAGAAATTTAAAAAGCCGTTTGGCATGTTCCTTCTCATTGTCAGCTGTTTCCTGGAAAATATTAGCTATTTGAACATATCCTTCCTTCTTTGCCTGGGAGGCAAAATACGTATAGCGGTTCCTTGCCTGGGATTCTCCTGCAAAAGCAGCTAAAATATTTTTTTCTGTTTTTGTTCCTTTTAAATTTGTCATTTTATCTCCTTTTCCTCTTTTATTATGACCTTTTCCATAAACCATGAATATTGCAATAGTCTCTGGCTTCGATTTTTTCTCCGACTTCCGCAGACACAATTGCAAAATCCGCTTCCGGAGTATCTCCTGGGCCAAGAAATTTCCGGTAGACCCGACCATCAGAAATTATCTCTATCCATTCAATATAATGAGCATCCTCCATCGGATGAGCAACAGCTCCTATTTTCACCTTTATTCCTTCTTCTGTGCGCTCAATCACAGGAACGTGTTTTTCATTACCCTGTTCCTCGGTTTTTTCAGGAAGAAGAGCCATTGGCTGCTCGCAACAGACAAGCTCTCCTTTACCAGTATGCAAGACCTCAACAATATTGCCACATATCTCACATTTATATATCTGCAGTTTTTTTGTCATTTTCATCCCTCCTTAATCTATTTTTTTTATCTCAGCTTTCTCAATATATCAATCTTCTTTCTCAAAGGCGTCTTTTCCTGCACCGCAAACAGGGCAGACCCAATCATCAGGTAAATCTTCAAAAGAAGTCCCTGCTGAGATTCCAGAGTCAGGATCTCCTTTTTCAGGATCATATACATAGCTACAAACAGTACATGTATACTTATCCATTTTTATTCCCTCCTTATTTTATTTTTTTTCATCTTTAATATAAGTAGGGGCTGTTTTCGGAGATTTTCCTTTTTTAATCTGATGATAGTAGGCATAAGTCAAAGGTTCTCCATCTTTTAGCGTTTGTGCATCCTTAATCTCTCCAATAAAAGTAGTATGTGTGCCTGCATCCATACTCAAGAGAACTTCACATTCTAAGTATCCTAAAGCATTCCGTGTGACGACAGGCGCCCCTGTAGTACCTATTTTATAATCCATGTCTTTAAATTTATCGAATTCCCTTCCTGACTTGAAACCAAAATGCCCGATAAACTTCATTGGTGTATTCTGCTCTAAAATAGATACTGTAAAGACCTTGCTTTCCTGAATATAATGATGAGTCAAATTTTCTTTGTTAATACAAATGAGAACCTTAGGAGGTTCTGCTGTTACCTGCATAGCCGTATTAGCAATCTGTCCGTTATATTTATCGCTTTTTTTAGAGCTAACAACATACATTCCGTAAGTTATTTTAAATAAAGTTTTAATATCCATCATCCAGACTTCTCCTTTTCAAGACAGTTTTTGCATATTCCCTTAAAATACCCGTGTAATTCAATTATTCTATGGCCCTTAATATTTCCCTTTTTAAAATAATTACATTCAATATCTAAGTCAATTATCCGCCCGCATTTTCCACACAAGAATAGTCAATTTATTTTTAAGAGTCAAATTTAAATATTATAGACGAAATTTATTTATTTGCGGTTTGTTCCATTTTATTTCAAGAGGATTGATTCTGTAAGTCATTGAGGTGAAGAGAATTAAAGTGTATCAGGGAGCGGCTTCATTGACATCCTCTAAACTATTGATATATAATAATTTAGAATTTTGTGTAAAGCTATTATGAATAAAAGTTTATATACATCAAATTAGAAAGGAGTTAGCTTATATGTCAGGAATTGCTGGAATCGACCAAGCTGGAAAAACAAAAACAGTAAAAAAAATGCTGGAGAAAATATCTCATCGCGGCAATGCGGGATCTGATGTAATAGAAGTCGAAAGTGCGACTATTGGAATTGTATGCAACGAGACACAAATAGATTCTCTTATCCGGATAAGAGAAAAAAACGAGGTTGCAGATGGTGCTGACAAAGGCCACATGGCTTTAGCCAGAGTCAAAGAAGATGGAATAATTCTCAAGCGCGACCCTCTTGGTGTAGCTCCTCTTTATTATGGGATGAATGAGGAAGGAGCAATTTGTTTTGCTTCTGAGGTTAAAGCTTTAGTCGATCTTTGCCCGAAAGTAAAATTTTTCCCGCCAGGGCATAAATCTAACGAAGGACAGCCGAAATCCTACTTTAAATTGGAAAAGAAAGAAATATTAAAGGATGAACCTCACATCATTGCTAAAAAGCTTAAAAAACTCCTTAAAAAATCTATAGAGAAACGAACCGAGCAAAGCAACGCAGTTGGATCCTGGCTTTCAGGCGGATTGGATTCGAGTACTTTATCTGCACTTGCCAGCATGTATGTACATAAGCTTTACACATTCGCCGCTGGAATGAAAGGATCTCCTGATCTCCAATACGCCAAGGAAGTGGCTGACTTTATTGGCTCCGAACACTATGAAGTGGTTGTAAAGTTTTCTGATTTACTTTCGGTTCTCTCTGATGTTATTTACCATCTGGAATCTTTTGATGCACTTCTTGTTCGATCCAGCCTTATAAACTTCCTGGTAGCCAAAAGATCTTCTGATTATGTTAATGAGGTTTTATCAGGAGAAGGTGGAGACGAGCTCTTTGCTGGATACCATTATCTAAAAACCATTGAACAGGAAAATTTGCCTGATGAATTAATAAATATAACGCGGCGGCTGCATAATACTGCATTACAGCGAGTTGATCGCAGTGCATCAGCCCATGGAATAGCTGCAAACGTCTGTTTTCTCGATTCAGAAGTAGTAGATTATGCTATACGCATTCCGACCAAATTAAAACTCCGCAATAATATTGAAAAGTGGATTTTGCGCGCAGCCATGGATGGCGAACTCCCTGACAAAATATTGAATCGCAGGAAAGTCAAATTCTGGAAAGGAGCTGGCGTTGGAGAGTTAATGTCACAATATGCCGAACAATCAATCACAGATGATGATTTTAGGATGGAACTCAAATTAAAAAACGGCTGGACAATTAATTCCAAAGAAGAGTTATTGTATTATCGTATCTTTAAAGATCATTTTGGAGAATTAGAAAATCTTTCATGGATGGGTCGTACAAAAGTAGTAACACAGCCAGCCATTATATCCTAAGCCTGCCGGTTATTTAGTCTTTCTATATGTCAACTAAGGTACTCAAAACCTTGATGAATCTTACAAGAAAAATTCTCATTTAGGGCAATTTTTTGCGTGTAAAATGAGCTGAGTATTTATTAATAAGTTCTGATGGTCCGTCCCCTTTATCAGTTATCCCCCACTATCTTTACTTTTATCTTTAGTCAATAGTCGCCATCCAAGGCTCGTGTGGACACGGTTTGGACAAAACGACACAGTTCAAGCTGCATAAATTCTTTTATTTATAATATGGCTATGCAACCATCCTCTGAAGTCAAATATAAATTATAAAAAAGAAACTTCTTTAGAACTTATTATAAGTCAGGCGGTAAGAAATCTACTTCTTCGAACCCACAATCTCGATGGCGTAATCAAAATTAAAAGTACCTTCGCCGTTAGGATCATCGGTTATGCGGATAACGTATTTATCACCCGGCTTGGGATCGGGAATGATGCTAATGGCTTCCTTCTTAGAAAACTTAACGATCAAGTGATCGTCTGTAAGATTCGATGCAGTTGGAGCAATCCCATCGGGATCGTCTGGCCCGATCATAAGAACAGAATCGGGATCGATCTGATAATAACCTTCGCCCCAGAATTTGACCATCACTGTCCCTGAGCTCTTCTCCCAGTTTGTATTCCATTTTGTGGGATTAATCTGGATGGAAAGCTCTTCACTGT
>DAOUSP010000144.1 GCA_030627155.1 Candidatus Aminicenantota bacterium | reverse complement strand
TTTTCTCTGAATACAAGGCCAACAATGACACCTAATATTAGCCCGATAAAAATCTTCGTATGCAGTTTTATTTTCTTCATCTTCAATATCCGATCGTTTTAAGGTAAAGCCCCAAATTTATTTTTACTTAAATAAATTTAGAATTTATCATAATTTCTTAGTAGTTAGAAGTCAATTTTCTTTCTTATTATTTGTGCCAGTCAGGAAACACATCGTTTCCCGGGCTGTCAAAAAGAAAAACAACCTTTTTCGTGTGCACTTCGATGATACAAATTTTCCAATCACCACTATGGCTGTGTTGGGTTGAAGAGTTGAATACGATGTATTTTCCGTCTGGAGACCATGAAGGGAAATAGTCATATGCCTCGGTTGTTTTTGTCAGCAGTGTTTTATGACTTCCGTCTGGATTCATTATCCAGATATCGCCTTTTCCATCTGCCTTTGATGAAACGTAAGCTAATTTTTTTCCGTCTTTAGAGAACCGTGCTCTACAGCTCTTTCCCTCTTCTTCAAGAAATTTGACTTCCTTTTGTTGCATATCATAGATGCCGACATCCCATCCGAACCGTCGTTTCCCTGTAAAAACAATGAGAGGAGCTATAGGTGAATGCTGGGCTATTGCATGAGTGGAAGTGTAGTTTGGGATAATCTTTGCAGTTCTTTTTGTGTTTATATTGACTTTATACAGAACTTGTGTTTTCCGGAGAAACTGTTTTATTTCTTTAGTATAACCGATTGTTTTGCCGTCAGGAAACCAGAAAGGATCTCTTTCATTTTCAGGGGAGGAAGTGATTGGGGTGATCTCAGTTCCATCCGGATTCATGATATATATGTCAAAATTGCCTTTTTCATTGGAAAAGAAAGCAATCTTTTTCCCATCGGGCGACCAGGCAGGATATTCATCTTCCCAATTATTATCTGTTAATTTTTGTATTCCTTTATTTGTCATCAAGTAAATTTCGTTGTCTCCATCAAAGTTAGACTGAAAGATTATATTTCCTTTAAAATCATAGTAAGGCCCAAAGTCTTTTATCTTTGGATTTTTGTCAAACTCAGTCCCTACCTTAGAAGCTTTAGGGGAGATGAAAAAAATGAATATTAAAATGAATATTAAAGTGAATATTAAGATAAAACTCAAAAGCAGCATAAACTTTCTTGTTTTCAGTTTCATTTTTTGTTAATTATTATGGCTCCAATCCAAATTGTGTTGGCAAGGCATTTATCGAGACATCAAAATGGACCTCATTTCTTCCGCGCCTTAAAAATGAAATTGGATGTACTGTTAAAACGGCCTGAAGCAGGAAGGAATTTTTCGATTTGAAAACCCTTGCTTTCCAGGAAGCCTTGTATCTCAGAAGGCCTGTAATAATGCCTTATGGGAACAAAGTACCAATCCATGATGAGCTCCTCTAATTTTTCTCCTTTGCGTGATTTTTCTCTCTTTTTGAAGAAAAAGACTACAGGGGAAAGGAAGACTGCAAGGATTTTAGAGATAAGCTTCCACGTTTTTTTTGGAGTGTGAATAAGGGTTCTACGGATGATTTCATGGATGAATGTGAGTCTTGTGCGGGTGTAAACTGCAAGAAGGAGAGACCCGTCTTTTTTAAGCACTCTTATAAGTTCGTTTATTGCTTGAAAAGGATCGGTCGTATGATGGACAGTTCCCCAAGCCCAAACAATGTCGAAGTTTTCATCTGGAAATGGAAGCTGAAGCATGTCTTCCTTTAAAAACACAACGTTTTCCAAGGCAAATCTTTTTTTAAGATTCTGTGCTGTATTTAGACTGCCTTCACTGATATCGATACCGGTTACTTTGGCTGCACCATTGTTTGCAAATATGATGCTGAATATGCCAGTGCCGCATCCAGCATCGAGAACTGTCTTGTTTTTTATTTCACCTGCCGAGTAAAATATTTCCCAATGCTTTTCGGAATCTTCATACTCAGGAATGTACTCAGTCCAAACAACATCGTAAAACTTTCCAACCTTTTCTTTATTCATGACTATTCATTCGCATTTTCTTTAATTTCAGATACGCCACTCGCCTTTTAAGGGGCATGTTGAACAATAGTGTATAAACTCTGTTTAGTGAAGTCAATGATTTTGCAGGTGCGCATCTCCAATTCCGTGATAGGATGAAGGGATTAAGACCTGGGGATGGCTTTGCTCTCCTCAAATCTTCGAAGGTCACTTCAGCTATCCCCAGGTCTTCCCTGTAAAAAGTGGGTCTTATTATAATAAGCAAGAATAGAAGCAGTTCAGATGTTTCAAAAACACATAAGGATTCATAGCCAATTATGTTCTTTATACCATAAGATGGTTTGCGCCATTCCTTTCTTAAAATCAGTTTTAGGAGAATAAAATAAATCTTTTTTTGCTTTCTGAATAGACAGTGGCTTTGGGTTTGTAAAAAATGCAAGCTTTCCCATCGTGAGGGGGGATTCTTTCTTTAGAAGGCGAAAAGTTTTTTCCATCTTCCAAGCTGCAACTTTCACTGGAAAAAGAGGAACGGAGAGTCGAGGGATTGTTTTTTCTAAGGCAGAGGCAATGGTTTCTACGATTTCTCTCACTGTAAGGACTTCATCTCCTGCAAGGTGGTATATTTCTCTTGGCCTCGCCATTTCTGCGCACAAAAGGGTGCCATGAATGAGGTCTTCGATATATACTGGAGTCTGCAACACTTTCCCTCTGCTAACGAGCATAAACCTTCCCTTGGCAATCGCTTTAATCAGTTTGAAAGTCCGCTTGTCCCCTGGTCCATATACCCAGCCGGGTCTAATGATAACAACATCCATTCCTTCGCGTGCATGCTGGATAGCGACGCGTTCCCCTTCAAGCTTGGTTTTGTCATATATGTCCTTCGGATTTAAAGGATATGCTTCATCAGCAATTTCATCCTTCTGGACTTTTCCGAATACGCCTGCTGAACTGAAATGCACAATTCTTTTGACCCCTGCATGGCGGGCCGCTTTGAGAACGGTCTCTGTGCCAACCTTATTAACCCGGAAAAATTCATCTTTTTTAATGAGAGAGGCCCCTAATGAAGATGCTAAATGAAAACATATGTTTACATCTGTCATTGCCTCTTTAAGCAGGTGATAATCGCCGATATCTCCATGAATTATTACGCAATTGGCGCTTCCAGAGATAGGGCTTTTGTGGGAGAGGGCATGAACTTTCCATTTGTTTTTTAAAAGAGCTTCTAAAAGATGGCTTCCTATAAAACCTGAGGCTCCGGTTATGAAAGCTGTTCTTGTCATGATGGTTAAGGTGAACTATAGATTTCTTGAGCTTTTTTCAGAGTTTCGGTGATTTTTTTCAGGTAATTTTCATATGAAAATTGTGCGCTGGCCAATTCTTTCGCGTTTTGCGCCCGTACTTTTGCTTCTTCGTCAAAGAGAGCAAATGAAATTCCCTGCGCTAATTCATCAGGGGTTGGAGGAACAAGCACAGAGATATTAATATTGAGAATTTGCGTATGTGTCCAAAGATTTGTGGCTACAACAGGTTTGCCGGACTTTAGGAATGAGTAGATTTTTAAAGGTGTGTTTGTTCCTGCAGTTCGCGGAGATACAAGCACATCAGCAATAGTAATATACGCAGGCACTTGAGATGGAGGAACTTGGCCTGCGAACCGGACTCTCTCACAAATATTCAGTTCTTCAGCTTTTATTTTCATGTTTTTTATGTCTTGCTCGCCGCCTCCGACCAGCAGGAAGATGACTTTTTTATTGTTTAATTTTGAAGCAGCTTCCAAAAGCAATGGAATTCCTTGGTAAGGGAGGAAATTGCCTGTATAAAGAACAATTTTTTCTTCGTCTGAGGCATAAATTCTGCGGAGTCCCTTTAATTTGCTTTTTGAAATGGTGGGATACTCAAAATCAATAAAATTTTCAAGGAGAATGGCTTTTTGCCCGAATCCTTGTTTTTGAACTGTTTTCAAAAGATCCTGGCATATGACGATGACTGCGTGGGAATATTTCAAGACAAATTTTTCAAGTATGGTAAAAATGCGTTTAAACAGGGATGAATGGGAAAAGTCAAAATTGGCTAACTGCTGGGGAAGGCTGGAATGCATATCATAAATATGGGGAAGCCCCCAGATTTTTGCCAAAATCACTCCAGCCCAGGCAGCTTCTTCATGTGAAAAAATCATGTGATAGGGTTCCCGTGTGAGCTGCCAGGCAGCTTTAAAAAAAAGGAGAATGTCCAAAGGGATTTTGATAAAAGAGGGGCCGATTTTAATTTTTTTTATAAAAAGAATATTTGGAACGCGCAGGA
>DAOUSP010000162.1 GCA_030627155.1 Candidatus Aminicenantota bacterium | reverse complement strand
GCTCACTATCCATGGGGGAATCGATGTAGGGAAAAGCAAATACCAGGTGTATGACGAGAATGACAAATTGGCCTGGACAAAAGATTTTATTAACACCTATGGAGGAGATTTAGATTTTCATTGGGAACGCGGCGGATTTTTAAAAAAGGTCAGTCTCGAAGGAGTATGGGGAAAAAGAGGAATATATAGCGAGGACTTCACTGGGGTGGAACCTGGGTTCCAGACAAGCATGGAAGCCTCGCTGACACTGCGGCCGCGCAGCAACTTTGAATGGTCTTTGAGCAGTGACTGGATACGGCAGGTCATAGATCGAACCGGAGAAAAGGTCTTTGATGGATTAACGTACGCAACATCCTTGCACTTACAGATAACGCGCAGCCTGTTCCTAAGTACTCGACTTAAAGGGGAAACCCGGGAAGACCAGTATAATCTGGATTTTCTGGTCGGGTATTATTTCGGGGCCGGAAACATTATCCAACTCAGCTATAAAAAAAGCGCGAAAACAGAGGGCTTATTGAGAGAGGGAGGATACTCAATAACCTTAAAAATATCATATCTATTAAGAATTTAAAAATTACTTAGGCCCCCAATCCCTGCATTATTTAGCTCCACAAAATCTATGAAATTCGTTAATTCGTGAGGAGATAGATTTCTCTCATTTAATTAGCTTGCTTAATTAGTTAGATATATTTCTCTTCCTTATTTTAAAAGGCTTTATCGATCAAGCCAGCGATAACCTGATCTTGCGAGATAAACTCCGACAAGAATAATGAATGCCCCACCTGCCTGAAGAACAGTAATTCTTTCCCCAAGAGAAAAATAAGCAAACACTACCGTTAAAACCGGTACCAGATTATCATAAATGGCTGTTCTGCTGTTTCCCACCCTCTTTACAGAGGCATACCAGATCACATAGCAAATAGCCAGAGCAAAAATCCCAGAATAAAATAAACCTGCCCATGCCTGGAAAGACACCTTGCCAAAGGAAATCTCCCGGACATCCTTGAGACAAAACGGAATATAAAACACAGTGCCTATGGACATTGTCAGAGAAGTCAGTTTAAGCGGCGAAATTTTCTCCAGCAAGGGCTTAGAAAAAACAGTATAAACAGCCCAAAAAAGGATTCCTAAAAAAATCATCAAATCCCCCTGGATATTCTTCAAGGAGAATTGAAAATTTCCGGATTGTTTCGTAACAACAAAATAGAACCCCACAAAAGAAATCAAAATTCCTGCCCAGGCAACATAATTCAATTTTTCATGCCTAACTGAAGAACTAAGCATCGCAATGAAAACAGGGCTCATGGCAATAATAATAGAAGAATTGGATGCTGTGGTCAGATTAATCCCGTGGATAAAAAGCATCTGATATACAGTATTTCCGCATAGGCCAAGAATACAAAGCATCAAAAGATCTTTTTTGCTCACCAAAAACCCTTCGCCGCTTATAAACAAAAATAGAAGCAGGATGCCTGAGGCAAAAACCAATCGTATTCCATTAAATCCAAGGGGCGTAAATTCACGGAGGGCAATTTTTATAACAGAGAAGTTAATTGCCCAGAATATTACACCAAGAAGCATAAAAATGTCTGTTGTGCCAAATCTTTTGTGTACTTCCATTTGTATTTTCAAAAATATTGGATAAGTAAAAAAATCTAAATAGAAAAACCATTATAAAAGATGGGTGTATAAATAAAAAGACCTAATTCAAACAAAGACAAGATCTATCTTACGCCTTTCTTTGGACGGGGATAATGGGCTTCTATAACAGACTTCATGCCACCTCTTGGATTGAAGTCACCAGTGACAGAAGCTCTCACGGGCTTACAGGCAGCCACAATATCTTCAAGGATTCGGTTTACAGCATTTTCATAAAAAATCCCCAGATTTCTGTATCTCAATATGTACATTTTTAGAGACTTGAGTTCTAAACAATATTTGTACGGCACATATCTGATTGTAATTGTCCCAAAATCAGGGAGCCCTGTTTTAGGGCAAACAGATGTGAATTCAGGAATTTCTATCTCGATTTCATACCCAGGAAATTGATTGGGAAAAGTATCTATTGCAGGAAGTTTATCTTTTAATCCTGCTTCAGCTTCCTTTCGTGTATAATCAGGCATTATAAATATTCCTTTTTTATGAAGTATAAAACAACCCTACAAAAAAAAGCAAATTTGTTTCCATTCCTATATATACATCCAACCATCGCCTGAAGAAGAATTGCAAGCATTTCCCTTCCATGCTAATCTTTTCTGTCTTTGATTTTATCCTTATGGTTGTACTATGATACAATTTATCTTTAATAAATTTTAGTGTTCAACACATTTTAGGAGGAATAGTTTGAAAGACTCGAAAATCAAAAGCCCTTATACAAGCGTTATCCATGCTGGGCAACATCCTGACCCTGCTTTCGGAAGTGTTTCTGTTCCAATTTATCAAACATCAACATTTGCATTCGAAAATGCAGAGCAAGGAGCTGCACGATTTTCAGGAGAAGAAAAGGGATACATCTATACTCGAATAGGCAATCCCACTATAAAAGCCCTTGAAGACAACATCGCTTTCCTTGAAAACGGATATGCTGGAATAGCTACAGCTTCAGGGATGGCTGCAATTACGACCGTTATCACAGCTCTTTGTGACAAAAAATCCCACATCATAAGCACTGCATCCATTTACGGTGCAACCCGCGTTGTCATTGATAGTGTTTTCTCAAAGTTTGGTATTGAAACAGACTATACCGATACATCCGACATCAGAAACATTGAAAGATGCATAAAGCAAAACACAAAACTCTTATTCATAGAAACCCCGGCCAACCCAACCATGGCCTTAACTGATATAGAAGCATGTGCAAAAGTAGCTAAAGAAAAAAACATAATCCTTGTGGTTGATAATACATTTGCCTCTCCCATTATTCAAAACCCTCTAAACCTTGGAGCAGACATCGTCCTTCACAGCGTGACAAAATTCATCAACGGTCACAGCGATGTTGTCGGAGGTATCATTGTCCCTGAAAGCAGAGATTTATTTGAGCAGATACAAAAAGTGATGACTTTAATAGGCGGCAACATGGATCCTCATCAAGCATGGCTCGTGTTAAGAGGAGTAAAGACCTTGGCTCTAAGAGCGGAAAAAAGCCAGGACAATGCCATGAAATTAGCCCGATTCTTAGAAAATCATCCAAAAGTCAAGTGGGTCATTTACCCTGGATTAGAAAGCCATCCTCAACACGCTTTAGCCAAGAAACAAATGAATGGTTTTGGCGCCATCATGTGTTTTGGGCTTAAAGGGGGCTTTGAAGCAGGCCACCAAATGATAAATTCTGTCAAGCTCTGCACATTAGCCGTTTCTCTCGGTGGCATCGAAAGTCTGATTCAACATCCAGCAAGCATGACTCATGCGAAAGTCTCCAAAGAAGACAAGGAAAAAGCAGGCATCACTGATGACTTAATTCGCCTCTCTGTGGGCTGCGAAGGATATGAGGATCTGGAAGAGGATTTAGCTCAGGCATTAGATAAAGTCTAATAAAATATTTGTGAATATTCATGAATAAAAAGAAATTAAGATGGATGGAGACTAAACATGAAAGAATGCAATGTTAAAAACAACATGCAGAACTGCAACTGCACATGGGAACCATGCAGCCGCAAAGGAGTATGCTGCGAATGCCTTCAATATCACTGGAGTAGGGATGAATTACCTGCATGTTTCTTCCCAGATGATGTTGAAAAAACCTATGACCGCTCTCTGAGAAGGTTTATAGAAGTATACAAAGATAGAGTCTGATTATTAAAGTCCTATGAATCACCAGCAAAACAAAGATTCTTGCGGCAATATCTACGGACCTGTGCCTTCCAGGCGTTTGGGCTTTTCTTTGGGCATT
>DAOUSP010000015.1 GCA_030627155.1 Candidatus Aminicenantota bacterium | reverse complement strand
TCGGATGCATGCTGCTGAACGTGAGCTTGCGCCACTTCCCAGATGGCGTGCTTCAACCAGAATCACCTTTACTCCCATTCTGGCCAATTCCCAGGCCGAAAGTACGCCAGTCACACCGCCTCCGATGACGACTATATTTTTGTCGGAAGCATTGGCGACAGGTGCAGTGCTCATCGTTTCTCCTCCATATTAGTCTTTAGTTGCAGCTTAGCAATTTTAGGAAAACAAGAAATCCATGTCAATGAAAAATAAGAATGAGTCATACATTTTAACTCTTCTATCCTTGATAACCATAATATTATTTCAACAGCGCTTTCATTCTTTTTTTATTATAATTATGTTGATTTTTTAGAAAAAGTCCAGAAGAGAAGCCTGACTAAGATAAATGTCGGCTGGGGGTAATAATGTACTTTATGACAAATAACTTTGTTTTACAATCACTGGGCTTGTATATATCCCCAGAATTATTGAGCTAAAAAAGGTTTTAAAGCGCGCAGCCAATTTAAAGCAAGATGCCTGTAGCCTTCTCTCGATGGATGGACTTCAGGCAGCAGTTTGGGAGAATCAGCAAAAATTGTATGGTTATCCACAAGAGGAATGTTTTCTTCTATGCAGATCTTTTTTATTAATGGGTTAATTTCTTCAGTAACACGGGATGCGGAATTCTTGTTAAAAGGGAAACTCACGTTTTCAGGAATAGGAGGAACTGTTGCAAGGAGAATTTTACTTTCTTTTCCAGAGCGCGTCTTGAATGTCTTAAAAATAGAAATAATATTCTTCATATTCATGTAGAATTGGGGAGAACCTGTCTTGTCATGGTCTATGCGGACATCATTTGTTCCAAGCTGAAGAAGAATAAAATCAGGGTGCTCGTTGGATAATGTTTCTTTATTTTTGTTCAAGAAATTAAGATACTCCCCCGAGCTATTTCCGTTTATACCATAATTAAGAACTCTTGCTGTTATCCCTTCACGTTTTAACGCCTTTTGAAGATAGCTTGGATATATAGATTCAGTGATGCTGTCCCCTGCGCAGAGAATGATTAATCCATTTGAAGAAGATTTGCAGGAAGTAAGTAAAGGCACAAGGAATAATACAAGAAACCACGCGCTTTTTAGAGAATTCATATTAGATTATATATTCTATCTAAGAGGAAAAATAAAGCAAATATGATTGATTAGAAAGTATATTGATTTTTGTTTTTAAATCCGCCACCAGTAAAAAAAGATAGAAATAGATTTGTAGCTTTTTTATGCGTTTCATTTGTAAAACCTGCTTTGTTCTTTGTTGTCTCCTTATGAAGGATTAATTTCCTAATATATCAGAGATTGTAACATTTTTTTCCTTAAGTGTTATACCTAATGCCTGGTTCAATCGGGCTAAAGATAGATTATAATCGATTATCGCTTTTAGCTCCATAGTTTGAGCATTTGCAAGGTCTCTTTGGTACTGAAGCACAAGATAATTTGTAGAAAGCCCGACTTTGAATTTTTCTTCCTCGGCGTTTAATTTTGTTTCGGCCAGTTCCCTTGCCACTTTATAAGCTGTAACCCGTTTATAGTTTGTCTGTACGGCTCTTACAGAGTTCTTAATCTCCAAAAAGATCTGCTGTTCCTGGTTCTTTAGCTTTAGCATTGATTGCTCTAAATTGACCCTTGCCTGGGCATAAGAGGCACGAGAAAGAACAGAATTTATTGGGACAGAAAGGGTGAGCCCAACTGACCAATTCTTGTATCTGAAATTAAAGGCATCACTTAAGGCATCTGAAGATCCTCCTGGAACTTTTCCGATCACAATTCCCGTAAGAGGATTGTTATTGAGATATATTATTTGATCTCCTGAAACGCCTGGGCTCCAGTAGGATGCTTGAAGGCTTAAATCAGGGAGAAGTTGATTCTTGGCGTAACTTAAGTTGATTTCTTTATTTTTCAAATCAATTCTTGTGGCTTGCAAATCTGGCCGGTTTTCCATGGCAATAACAAGAGCGTCTTCAAGACTTACCTCTTTTTTTTCATAAGCAGGTTGATCCTTGGGGAGGATTTGGGCTAATTCGGCTTCTTGATATTCTCCCTGTAGGTTCATAATCGTTTTTAATCTATCTTCATTGTTCTTTACAAGGGCTTCTGCTTCAAGAATATCTGCTTCTCTTGTAGCTACTTCTGCCTGGGCGTTTAAGATTTCGATAGGAGCCATGGTCCCAATTTCCACGGCCCTCTTGTTTTTCTCTAATAGATTCTTGGCTAATTCTAAGGATTGTTGTCTAACCTTGAGGTTTTCGATGCTATAGACTAAGTTCCAGTAAGATTCTTCTACGCTGTATATTGTGTCTTGAAGAGATTTCCTGAAATTATTTTCTGAAATATCCTTGTTGTTCTTTGCCACGATTATTTCTTTACGGTTAATATTGAATCCGAAATTTTTCAACAAGGGTTGTGAAAAATTCAAGCGCAGAGTGCTTCCATAACGTGGATTGATTGTCTGGAAGCTTCTATTTGTATCATTTTTGTAAGAATCAAGAGAAACAGCAAAATTGCCGCCTGTGGGAATGAGTTGTGTGATTTGGACTGAATAGTCGTTATAAATCGAAGTAATGTTCTCTGCAGCCTCGATCCAAGAATAGGAAGCGGAGTTTGTGTCTCTTTTGTTATAGCCAAAAGATAATTGAGGCATGAATTTTTCTTTGGCAAGAGAAATGGAAATCCCTGCAAGTTCAGGATTTAAAATTTCCACAGCAATGCCAAGGTTGTTTTCCAGTGCTTTCTGAATACATTCATCAAGTGAAAGTGAAAGTGTCTTTTCGATTTGTTGGGCTTGCATCATAGTTATCAAGCCGAAAATCATTATAATTAGGCATATGATTGTTTTTTTCACCATTGTGTCCTCCTTGGTTCAATATGTGTATATAAATTTTTTATTCGTAACGCAACGCTTCGATTGGATCCAATTTTGAGGCTTTTCGTGCAGGGTAAAATCCAAAAAACACTCCTACTGACCCAGAAAAAAGAAAAGCCAGGGCCACAGAGCCGATATTGACAATTGTTTGCCATCCCGCAAAGTGAGATATTAATTTGGATGCGATAATCCCTACTGCAATACCAATTAATCCTCCTAATATGCTTAAGACTATGGCTTCAGTCAAGAATTGACGAAGAATATCTTTTTCCCGTGCTCCAACAGATATTCTGATTCCAATTTCACGAATTCGCTCAGTCACAGAAACCAACATGATATTCATAATCCCGATTCCTCCAACAAGCAAAGAGACAGATGCTATTCCTCCAAGAAGATAAGTCAAGATTCGGCTGGATTCTGCTGCTCCTTCAGCAATTTCAGACATATTCCTTATGTGGAAATCGTCCTCTGCTCCTGGAGCAATCCTGTGCCTAATTCTAAGAAGTTCTTCGATTTGTTCTTTGGCCTCGTTTGTCCTTACTGCAGAAACAGCAGAAACATCTATCGATTGAACATGAGTAATACCGAGTAGTCTTTTCTGCGCTGTTGTGTATGGAATGACGATAATATCGTCGCGGTTGAACCATCCTCCTGATTCTCCCTTAGACTCCAAGACTCCAATCACACGAAATGGAATTTTTTTAATTCTTATGACCTGTCCGATGGAGTCTTCTCCTTCAAAGAGGTTTTTCTTTACTTCACTGCCCAATACACACACTTTAGCGAACATTTTTATCATGTTTTCGTCAAAGAAAACGCCCTCTTCTACAGGCCAGTTTCTGATTTCCGGATAATAGGCGCCAACGCCCTGAATAGAGGTGTTCCAATTTTTATTCTGATACACTGTTTGGGCTCTTCCCGAAACAGAAGGGGAGACATATTTGACAGCATTACATTTTTCTGAGATAGCTTCTGTATCTTCGGGAGTAAGCGTGTTAAATGTTCCTGAGCCACCGTGTCGGCCACGAAAAGACATACTACCTGGACGGACAAAAAGCAGGTTTGTTCCCATTGAGTTGAACCTGTCTTCGACTGCCTTTTTTGCTCCTTGGCCGATGCTTATCATTGAAATTACGGCTCCCACACCGATGATGATCCCAAGTGCAGTTAGAAAAGAGCGCATTTTATTGCGGGTTAAAGCCCTTAAAGCAACTCTAATGGTGTTTAATGTTTTCATTTTTACTCCTCTATCACAATAATAGACGTTCTCATGTACTTTCTTGTTTCACAATAAGCCCATCTCTGATGTATATTTTTTTGTGAGAAATATTAGCAATATCTGGATCGTGTGTAACTAAAATCATTGTGATATTTTTATCTTTGTTTAATGCCTGGAAAAGGGAAATGATTTCTGCTCCAGTTTTTGTGTCCAGGTTTCCTGTGGGCTCATCCGCCAAAATCAGAGAAGGATTATTAACTAACGCCCTCGCAATTGCTACTCTTTGTTGTTCCCCGCCTGATAGTTGATTTGTGTTATGAAGTTCACGGCCATTAAGGCCCACCATCGAAAGAGCTTCCATGGCTTTTTCCCTTGCCTTTTTGGAGGGAACATTCGAGTACAAAAGAGGTAGCTCCGTGTTTTCTAAAGCTGTGGTTCTGGGAAGGAGGTTAAAACTCTGGAAAACAAAGCCTATTTTCTTATTGCGTATCTGTGCTAATCTGTCTTTGTTAAAAGATGAGACTTCTTCCGCTTCTAAAAGGTATTTTCCACTTGTTGGCTTATCCAGGCAGCCGATGATGTTCATTAGTGTTGATTTTCCAGAGCCAGAAGGACCCATGATGGCAACGAGATCCCCCTGTTGAATTTGTAAAGAAATACCGCGGAGAGCTCGAACTTCTGTCTCGCCAACCTGGTACGTCCTTGCTATGTTTTCTAATTTAATAAGATAGTTATTTTCCATTGTTCGCATTTTCCTTTTCTAAGAGTGGTTTTTATTAGACACAACTGAGTTATCGCCTGATTGAGAGGAAGCCTCCTGGGCGAGGGCCTGATGAGCTATTCTGACTCTTTCCACTGGATTCACCAATAATGACTTCCTGTCCTTCCTTCAAATCTCCCCAAATTACTTCTGTATAACTGTTATCAGTCACCCCAGTTTTTATTGATACAGGTTGAAGTTCTCCTTTTTCATCCTCAATCCATACAAGAGAAAAAGGCTGTTTTCCTTTTCTCTGCATCATCAAGGACCTTTGGTCGGAAGATTGGCGGCTTTCTGTCACTAGCCTTTGTGGTCTATTGCTGTCTGGACTTCCTTCTTGTGACATTCTTGTGGATTTCTGGCCTTCGCCCCGGCTGGCCCTCATTTTTTGGAACAAGGTTTTCATCTCTTCAGGAGAAAGAGAAGGGGTAAATCTGAGGGCTGCATTTGGAACGCGGAGCACATTTTTTGCCTCTCCACTGATAATAGAGACCATGGCTGTCATCCCAGGACGTAACTTCATTTCAGGATTTACGACATCCACAATCGTTGTGTAAGTTACCACATTTTGAATCACTTCAGGAGAGTATCTCACCTGGGAAACTTCCCCTGTGAAGAAGTCATCTGGGAATGCATCAACGGTAAATCTGACTTTTTGGCCTTCTTTTACTCTTCCAATATCGGCCTCATCCACACTGCATTCAACCTGCATTTTGCTCAAGTCGTTTGCGATTTGAAAAAGCACTGGAGCTTGAAAGCTTGCAGCTACCGTTTGTCCTATATTGAAGTTGCGGTTAATCACTATTCCATCAATAGGGGATTTAATGATTGTATATGTAAGGTCAACTTTACTTGATTCCAGTTGAGACTTTGCTTGTTCTAACCTGGCTTCAGCTGATTGAAGATCTGCCAACGCACTATAATATTGAACTTCTGAAGTTTCTTTTTCTTCGTATGAAATCAACTCCTTTTCAAAAAGATTTAAGGCACGTTCATATTTCCTTTTGGCGTTGTCAAGCGTTAGCTTCGCCTTCTCAAGGGCGGCTTTAGAGCTTTGATAGTTTGCTTCATTCTGATTTACTTTGGTTAGAAAGAGTGATTGGTCGAGCTCTGCAAGAACCTGTCCTTTTTTCACGTGGGAATTAAAGTCAACATAAAGATTGGAAATCCTGCCCGAGACCTGGCTTCCCACATCCACGATAGTTACCGGGTTAAGGCTTCCAGAGGTCACAACTACAGCCTCGATGTCACCTTTTTTTAATGCTTCTTTTTTATATGTCTTGTCAGAATTCTTCTTCTGGTTGAAAAAGGTGATGCTGAATATAATGCCTATAACGACAATAAATATTACACTACCGATGATAATTTTCTTTTTCATTTTTCTTCTCCTTTGGTTTTCCTGGTTTGATCAGGGTTAATTTTTCTGCCTCCCCTTTCTCCTTTTCTCTGAGAGAGATAATGTTCAATCATGGCTTCGAATTTAACTTTTTGCGCTTCAGTGAGAACAACGTTGATTTCTTTTTTAAGCTGCAATCGGATGGATGAAAGCTGTTGGTGGATTTGTTTTCTCAAGGCCTTCAGCCGTTCGTCATTGTTTTTGAAGATTTCTCTGATGTCTTCTTCTTGTTCTGGAGAAAGGTTTAATTCTTTAGCCATTGTTTCCAAGGTTGGGAAATGGGCTGGGCTTTTTCTTCTGTCTTTTTGTTCTATTTTCTGGGAAAAATAATATTTCTCTAATAGCATACCCCCAACTATACCAGCAGAGAAGACAAGGACAAAAAAGAACACTATCCAAAATTTATAATGATTTTTCATGGGAAATATCTCCTTACGCTGGCATCCTTATCCAATGCAGTAAAGATGAGGCGCATGTTTTTGTTTTCCACCCCTTGTTCCTCTAATAATTCCTGAGACTCCTGAAAAGGGTTGCTGTTCTGTAAAAGAAGAAGTTCTGACTGGGTGAGCTCCTTTTCTTGGAGTGGGAAGAGCAAAATGAATGAAGATAGAAATATTGTTACTATAAGAATTGAAATAGGAATGGCTTTTATGCTCCAATGTTCCCACAAAAGCCAAGGGGCTTTCATTTTTTGTTCCTTGATTTTTGTATGGAGGCGTTCCCAAAAATAAGGCAAAGGTTCAGGGAAACTAGTTTCTCTTAAAGTCTCGAGAATAGAAGCGTATTCCTTCTGTTTTTTTTCACAAGAAGAACACTTTTCAAGATGTTTATCAAGGGCATTTTTTTCTTCAGGATTCAAACCTCCATCAAAGGATTGAAGGAGAAGTCGTTCGGCCTTCCTACAATTCATAATTCTCCTCCTCTCAGAATGGTCAATGAAGCTATTTTTTTTCTAAGCATTTTCCGCGCCCTGTGGAGACGAGAGTCCACGGTCCCGGAAGAAATGTTTAATATATTTGTAATCTCTCCATAAGAAAATCCCTGGACATCTCTTAAAGAAATAATGATTTTGTATTTTTCCGGAAGAGTTTGCAGTGCTTCATGAACCAATTTTTTTCGTTCGTTTTCTACTTGTCTTTTTTCTCTTGTTGTAATTTCATCTTCTTTGTTGGAAGCAAGTTCTTGAGTTTCTTCGAGTGAAATAAATTTTATTTTTTTTGTTTTCCTGAAATAATCCTTAATGTGGTTTACAGTAATCTGGTAGAGCCAAGTTCCAAGGCTTGATTTGGATTTGAATTTAGGGAGATATATATATGCCTTTAGGAACACTTCTTGAGCTATGTCATCTGCATTCGTGCGATCTTGTGTAATACTGAAAGCCAATTGAAACACCTTCCTTTGATATTTTTTGACGAGAGCTTCAAACGCCTCGTCATTGCCTCTCTGGCTTAGCTGAATCAGCTCTTTTTCTTCCATGAAACATCATTCCATCTTTCCTCCATACATTATTTAGACGGAGAAAAGACAGGAATCTTCCTTTTAAATTTGTAAACGCAAAATTAACACGTTCTGATTCATTTTAAGCGAAAATTCCTTTTCATTAAAGAAATATTTCTTATTAATCTCCTTTTTTTACGGCTGTCCATTCCACAATTCGACCAGGGCCAAATTGGGCTTCACCAGTCATTTTCTCCCCTTCTACTGTTCCTTTATAGGTTGTTGTCATTTCTCCTCTTGGGGTGCTTCGTGTGACAGACCATTCAAGTTTATTTTCTTTTACAGTCCCTTCCCCAGTAATCTCACCGCCCCTTGGGCCTTTCATGGTGACTGTTAAGTCTTCTCCTTCCTGAGAGAAGTGAACTTTCCAGGTCATTTCGCCGCGTGGAGTCTCGATTGTGAGTTCCCAGTCACCCGTTACATTGACTTCCTGGGCGTTTAAGGTAATAACCAGGCAAGCGAAAATTAAGATGAATAAAGCGGTTCTTATGTTTCTCATGTATGCCTCCTAAAATAAATTTATTTTTAATCATTTTTTTAGACGTCAATAATGAATTTTTTCTTCCATATTGTGTGGGTAAAGCATGTATTGAGACATCAAAAAAAATATTTGGGATGGCTGAAGCGACCTTGGAAGATTTAGCCTTCCCAAACCGACTCCGAGGGAATCCGTCTTAACCGGACGGCCGAGGATGTCTGAGCACGAAACCAAACAAACCTCTTCGCTTCAGAAGGTATGAGGCAGTAACTGGAGATTGGGGCTTAGATGCGGAGTTTTGAGGCCGCCGATGGGGGAGGTTTGGGAATGGCGTATAAAATCTGAGGGGAGCAAAGCCATCCCGAATATTTTCTTATCACGACCCACACAATATGGAATAGAAACATTTAATCTTGTAGTTTGTGATATTTTGGCCGTCTTTTACGTCTTCTATATAGACTGCAATGAACGCATCATCCAAAAAAAATCCTTCCGCGGGAGCAGATAGACGAGGACACAGAAAGAGGCTTAGAGAAAAGTTTTTAAAAGGGGGGATTGAGGTGTTTTTGGACTACGAAATTATTGAACTGCTTCTAACTTTAGGGACGCCACGCCAGGATTGCAAGACACAAGCAAAAGAGGCACTAAAAAGGTTTAAGACGCTTCGTGGAGTTTTAGAAGCAGAATTCAATGAGCTTCAAGAAATAAATGGAATCGGCCCCCACAATGTATTTGGCATCAAGTTTGTTCAGGAAGTCTCGCGACGGTTCTTGAAAGACAAGATGATAAGCCAGCCTTTATGCCATTCTTCCAAAGATGTTTTTGATTACCTTTATCACGCGCTCAGGGATTCGAAAAAGGAGAAGTTTAAGGTTCTTTTTTTGAATGCAAAGAACAGGATTCTTGAAGAAAGAACTCTTTTTGAGGGAACAGTAGATTCCAGTGTCGTTTATCCCAGAGAAATCATGGAAAAGGCCTTAAAGCATGGGGCTTCCTCTCTAATCTTTGTACACAATCACCCTTCTGGTGACCCGATGCCTTCTGAGAGTGACAAAGATATTACAAAGGAACTGATTTTTGCAGCACATATTATGCAGATAAAAGTATTGGATCACATCATAATCGGGAACAATTGCTATTTTAGCTTTGCCGATAAAGGATTGATTGAGGACTATGAGGCGATGTTTTATAATTTCAAGAAAAGGATATAGGCCAATAAATTGATAGTGTTTGTAAAATATTACCATCGAGGGTAAACTTTCGCTGAGGAGGTTAATATGGACAGTGATAGAGAGATTGCACAAAGAGTGAAACCCAAGCCTATCTTAGAGATAGCAGAGAAAATAGGAATACCGCCGCAAAATCTTGAGATATATGGAAATAATAAAGCTAAGATTATCCCTCCAGGGATTCAAAGCAGCAAGAATTCAATAGGAAAGCTGATTATGGTGACAGCAATGAGTCCAACTCCAGCAGGAGAGGGAAAGACCACGACATCTATTGGCCTGGCCGATGCGCTGAACCGAACAGGACGAAAGGCAGTAGCAGCTTTAAGAGAGCCATCACTTGGGCCAGTATTTGGGATGAAAGGTGGAGCAACAGGAGGAGGGTATGCTCAAATCGTCCCCAGTGAAGAAATAAACCTTCATTTTACAGGAGATATTCATGCTGTCACTTCTGCCCATAACCTTCTGGCTGCCATGGTGGACAATAGGCTTCATTTTGATGGAGCCTGCGGCCTCCTGGATTGCCGCCGTATATCATGGAAACGTGTGATTGATATGGATGACCGGGTATTACGGGATGTTGTTGTGGGAATAGGCGGGCCGCTTCGTGGGATTGCTCGTGAAACTGGCTTTGATATAACCGCTGCCTCTGAAGTCATGGCGATTTTATGTTTGGCAACAGACATGAAAGATTTGAAGGAGAGATGCGGAAATATAATGATAGGGTATTCACCTGAAAAAGAACCTGTTTTTGCCCGCGACATCAAGGCACATGGGGCAATGGCAGCTTTGCTGAAAGAGGCCATGAAACCTAATCTTGTTCAGACCTTGGAAGGAACACCTGTATTTATTCATGGAGGCCCATTTGCCAACATCGCTCATGGGACAAACTCTGTTATCTCTACCCGGCTTGCCCTTAATCATGCAGATTTCGTTGTTACAGAAACTGGTTTTGGCTCTGACCTTGGGTCCGAAAAGTTCTTTGATATCGTAGTTCGCACAGGGCATGTTCCTCCGCCTGCTGCCTGTGTTCTTGTGGCAACGATTCGTGCACTGAAATATCATGGGGGAGTTCCTCGCGATCAACTCAAAGAAGAAAACATAGAAGCAATAGAACAGGGATTTGAAAATCTCCAAAAACATATTGAGAACCTCAGGCTTTTTGACGTTCCTTTTGTTGTTGCCTTAAATCAGTTCCCTACAGATACAGACCCTGAAATAGACACGGTTAGAAGATTATGCCGAAAGGAAAACGCCAGGGTGGCTTTAAGTGAAGTGTTCAGTAAAGGTGGAGAAGGTGGAGAAGAATTAGCGAAAGAAGTTATCCAAGCAATAAATGAAGATGAAAACAACTTCAATTATATCTATCCATTGGGTATGTCCCTGTTAGAGAAGATCGAAATCATCGCAAAAAACATCTACGGAGCATCTTCTGTAGCGATGGAAGGGAAAATTAAAAGAAAAATTCTAAGAATCGAGAAAGAGGGCTTTCGAGATCTTCCTGTTTGTATTGCAAAGACACAATACTCTCTTTCAGGAGATGACGAAGCTTTGGGAAGGCCAAGAGATTTCACTCTTATAGTTACTGATGCTTCTATAAGTTCTGGGGCTGGCTTTGTTGTGATTTACTGTGGCGATATCATGACAATGCCTGGTTTGCCAAAATCTCCTGCCGCAGAACGGATAGATATCAATGATGAGGGGGAGATTATTGGTCTTAGCTGAGTTGCAGCAAAACGTTTAAATAAATTGATGTTGTTCTGGGTTTACAGCTGAAATTAATTGTGATAAAAAAGAGTGGAGATTCGTATTTAATATTGTTTTTTGCTTTCTGAAATGGTTTTGGTAATGTATAGGAAAATCTTTTAAGGATTATTAAAATAAAATCATCTGGAGGATTATATGAACAATGAAATTAACCAGAAGCAAGCTTCAAAAAGCAGAGCGATTGAAGCGGCTCTTTCTCAAATAGAAAAGCAGTTTGGTAAAGGTTCCGTGATGAAACTCGGGCAAAAAGGCGCGGTTGTCAAAATCCCTGCTATCCCGACAGGGTCGATAGCCTTTGATTTAAGCATGGGAATCGGGGGATTTCCAAGAGGACGAGTTGTGGAGATTTTCGGGCCTGAAGCCACAGGGAAGACTACGCTGGCGCTTCACGTTATTGCCGAAGCCCAAAAACAAGGAGGACAGGCCGCCTTTATAGATGCAGAACATGCCTTAGACGCATCTTATGCTGCAAATGTAGGAGTGGATGTGGATAACCTGCTTATTTCTCAGCCGGATTATGGTGAACAAGCACTGGAAATCGCGGAAGTGCTTGTGCGAAGCGGAGCTGTTGATGTTATAGTGATAGATTCGGTTGCAGCTCTCGTTCCAAAAGCTGAACTCGAAGGCGAAATGGGAGATGCCCATATGGGACTTCAAGCCCGGCTGATGTCGCAGGCACTGCGTAAACTTACAGCGATAGTTAGCCGCTCCAAAACATGTTTTATTTTTGTTAATCAGATGAGAGAGAAGATAGGATTTTTCCTTGGAAGTCCAGAGACAACAACAGGAGGGCGAGCACTGAAGTTCTATTCTTCAATGAGGATAGATATCCGCCGCATTTCGACAATTAAAGATGGAGAAAGTGTTGTAGGAAACAAAGTGAGAGTTAAAATAGTGAAAAATAAAATGGCCTCACCATTCCGCACAGCAGAATTTGACATAATCTATGGTGAGGGCATATCAAAAGAGGGAGATTTAGTGGATTGCGGGGTTGATGAAGGGTTTATTGAGAAGACAGGCACCTGGTATTCTTATAAAGGGGAGCGGCTGGGGCAAGGTCGGGATAATGTGAAGAAACTTCTTAAAGAAAACAAGGAGCTTGCAGCTGAGCTTGAACGGGAGATACGGAAGAAAGTTGGCCTTCTCCCTAATGAGACCGAAAAGAATCAGGCGAAAAAATAATCTTCCAGCGTGATTAAATTACTGGCTCAACAAGCCGTTTTATTCTAATCCCATTGCCAAAGAAAAAATAAGGGTTTTTTTTATTTTAATTGGAAATTGTTATATCTGAAAAAGTTTCTTTTAGTGTCTGGTAAGCCCAGTCTGCGATTTCCTTTGTAAAATCATTAACTTCCTCTTCTGTGGGCTGCTTCTTTTCCCACTTGCTCCATTTTTTTTCTGTCTGTTCAATCACATGGTTTTCGATTGTTATCAGCTTTTTTAAAAATCCTTCTCCTTTATAATTCAGAAATCGATTAACATTGAGATATTGATTCATGTGGCCTCTCTGATCAGGATAAAGATAGGAAACCAGGGCTCTTGATAGATCATTGAGCGGAGCTGTTTCATCTCCCCCAAGGACTTCTGGGACAACCCCTCCATGAGCCCATATCGGCAAGGCCACTGAACATACTGGCTGGCCAAGGATTATCCACATTGTAGCAAGATATGGTTTTTTTGGGCTTGGAGCGCCTTGAAACAGTGCTACTGATACCGTGGAATTGCGGTTGATGGTATCATTCGTGTTGATATACAGAGGAGTTGAGGAATCAAATAAAAGGGTTGATTGAAGGGGATTAGAATGGAGTTTTTCATTTACCAAATCTCTTGCAACTTCCTGAAGAATAAACTTTACGTTCAGGCATTTTTCTGCTGATGCGGCTTGAAAAAGCTTTGATGCTCTTTCGAAGCGAATGTAGCCGCCGCCTCCATTTTTTACAGGTGAAGTGTAAGCATAGTTTGTGCGGATAATATAGCCTTGTGGGGCCACAAGGGGGTCATTTGCGTCAAGCTTTGTGAATGATGTTGCGCTTGTTTCAAAAAAACAGGCATTTCCCTTTGCATCGATGACTCCAAAATTAGCACCCACAAGCCGCTTTCCAGAAGTCGTTCGAAGAAGTTTTTCAAAATCTGAAACATCAGCACATTCACCAAGTGCCTGCATCATTATGCGTCCGTTATCACGCATTCCCATTTGGTCTTTTGCAAGGTCGCTTGAGGCAGAATTTATGATGGCAAATCCAGCAGTGTTGCATCCGGCCCAGATTTGGTTAATGTCTTTAAACCCAGCATTGACCAGTCCAATAAAGCTGTATTTTTTCCCGCTGAGGGATACAAGTTTGTTGGCTACAAATGAAGCATCACGATTTTTCCATAGCAATGGACGGCCATCTTTTGTAGCCTTTCCAGAGACAACAGCCACAGTACATGGCTCGAGGGATGTCTGTAGGAAGAAAAATAGAATGGCGCAAAAAATCACTACTGTTTTAATGTTTTTGCTTTTTTGTTTCATATGATGTCCTCCTTTTTGAAAATCATAAAGGTTCTCATTTTTCATTCTTGAGCTTATAACAGTCCAACTCGCTCTATTTTATAAAAATTTTAAATTTATTGCTTTTGTTCTTTCTCGATTTTTTCCAATATTTTTTGAACATCTTTGAGTTTAGGGTTAAGTTCCAATGCTCTTTTATAGTGCTTTATGGCCTCTTTAATATTTCCAATCTTAAGAAACATATCTCCTGCTCCTTTATGAAGGTTAGCATTGTTTGGATAGAATTCGAGCGCTATTTCACCTAAAGCAAAGAGTTCTTCGATTTTCCTTTCGCTATCAAGCTTTCTTGCGACTGATTCGAACGCTTTCACACCGACACTTGAATGCCATGGGTCCATGGCGAACGCTTTCTTGTAGAGTTCTTTCGCCTTGGGGATGTTCCCTGTCCACAGATAGGCGGCTGCAAGTTGGCTTAATGGAAATGGGGAGGCGGGATAGAGTTCAACACAAAGGTTTAATATTTTAAAAGTCGCAGAAAAGTCCTTTTCATTCAAATGATACCATGCGGCTCTTGTCATATCCTGTGAAAAGTCAGGATAGATGTTTATGCCAGAAAATGACTTTTTCAGATGAGGCCCGAGTTCTTCGAAATTTGTGTGAGGAGATATTTCAAGACGCTGGATTGAGTCAGTATAGACACGCTCCCAGTCTTTTTTCCAACTGGAGACAAGGTGGTTAAAAGGCCTTGTGAATGTAAACTTTTTCTTTTTTGAAGGCCATTTCTGGGAGATTTGGAGGTAATCAGTAAAAAAATTAAGAGGGCCTTTTTTATGATAACTCTTAAGCCGGTTAGATCCATAAGCATCATTAAGTGTTGAAGCCATGAAGGATCCCACCTTGGTGAATGCTTGTTTGGACACTGGATGGCGTCCAGCTTCTATTTTTCCTTTAGAACCCTTGAAGTCTTTTTGTAATGCGTTGGAGTTGACATATGTATTGAAATAAGAAAAAGCTTCAGAGAGAGCTTCC
>DAOUSP010000194.1 GCA_030627155.1 Candidatus Aminicenantota bacterium | reverse complement strand
TATAATGAATTTCCCTGAACGAATAGATATTATCACATAACATATTCCCGGCTTTCTTTGCTGTCTCTTTGGCTACACACAAGAATTCACTCTTATTCATGATTTCTCATATTAGCAACTTGAGCATTATCAAGCAACCCTTTATTCAACCCCTTAAGCATCTTTTTTAGAAAACTTTTACCTCAATCGAAACTTTTTGCCATTTTAATCGTAGTATTATATGATAATTCTAACCGAGAGGAACAATAAATGATTGAAAAGAAAAAACAACTGAGGAAGAGAAAAAAAATTATTCTAATTTCCGCAATAGCCATTTTTATCATCATTATTGTGTTCTTTAACCTCAAGGCACAAAGAGAAAAAGCTATTAAAGTCACGGTGGAAAAAGTTAAAAAACAAGATTTAACATCCATTATATCCGCATCAGGAGAGGTAAAACCAAAAAAAAACGTAAATATCAGCGCACACATCCCAGGACGCATCATCAAGATAGGAGTAGAAGAAGGACAACAAGTTGAAGCTGGGGATTTTTTATTAAAACTCGAGTCTACTCAATATGAAGCCGAGGCAGACAGAAACCGTGCAATGATCCATTCATATAAAGCCGAACTCATCAAGGCAAAGGCATTGCTAAAAAAAGACAAGAGCTATTACGAACGGCAAAAAAAACTTTACAATGAAAAGCTTATCTCCAGAGAACAACTGGAAGCAGCCGAAGCGCAATATGATGTTTCCATGGCTCAGCATGAGTCCACAATATACCAAATCAAACAGGCAGAAGCATCTCTCCAGAGCTCTTTGGATAATCTGCGCAAAACTGTTTACAATGCTCCCATAGATGGAATCATCACAAGCCAAAGGGTGGAAGAAGGAGAAATCGCTCTGGTCGGAACCATGAATAACCCTGGCACTGTGCTTATGACAATTGCCGACCTTTCAGTCATGGAAGTGGAAGTAGAAGTCGATGAAACAGATGTAGTGGGTATTAAGCTTGGCCAGCCGGCAGAAGTGAGAGTGGATGCATTTCCCAATCAGCCAATCAAAGGAAAAGTTACAGAAATCGGAAGCTCTGCAATCCAAAAAATCACAGCCTCACAAGAATCCAAGGATTTTAAAGTTGTAATCACATTAGAAAACCCCCAAAAGAATCTCAAGCCAGGTCTTTCTGCATCAGCAGATATCATTATTGCAGAAAAGAAAGATGTTCTTGCCATCCCAATATCAGCAATTGTCCTCAAAGAAACTGAAGAGGCACAAAAATCAAATAAAAGCCCGGCAGAAGGCGTATTTCTTATAGAAAACAACAGAGTAAAATTTATGCCAGTGAATAAAGGCATAACGGGAGAATTGAACATTGAAATATTATCCGGGCTTGATGAGGGGCAAACAATTGTAGTCGGGCCTTATAGTGCTTTACGCAATCTTAAAGACGACATGCTGATAAAACCTGAAGAGAAGAAAGAAAAATAATCATGATCACCTCAAACAACGACATTATCTTCGCCAAAGACCTTTGGAAAATATATAAATTGGGAAAACAGGAAGTTAAAGCACTCTGTGGTGTTACACTTTCTGTCGCACGTAATGAATTTCTTGCAATCATGGGACCCTCTGGATCTGGAAAATCAACATTGATGAATCTTTTAGGATGTTTGGATACCCCTACAAAAGGAAAATATTTTTTAAATGGAAAACTCGTAAGCACTTTGACCGATAACGAACTGGCTTTCATCAGGAACCAAGAAATTGGGTTCGTTTTTCAGGTTTTCAACCTCTTGCCTCGAGCCACAGCATTCCATAATGTCGAGCTTCCTCTGATTTATAAGGGAACCAGCAAAGAAGAGAGATACTCTAAAACCTGTAACGCATTGGAAATGGTCGAAATAGCGAACCGCATGAATCACCGCCCTCCTGAACTATCAGGAGGTGAATGTCAAAGAGTGGCGATAGCGCGTGCTTTAGTCAACGAGCCCTCTATCCTGCTTGCCGATGAACCCACTGGAAATCTGGATTCTAAGACAGGACAGGAGATTATGAACCTTTTTCGCAAGATCCATTCGCAGGGAAACACCATCATAGTCATCTCCCACGACAGAGAAATTGCTCAACAGGCAGACCGAATAATTTTTATTCGAGACGGAAAGATTGAAAAGGAAGAAAGGAAAGGAGCTTAAACATGAACTTTTTTAACCGTTTTCAAGGAATATTCCTAAGCCCTCAACAAATTTTCAACTCAATTTCCCAAAAGCCTATATGGGTAGATGCACTCATCTTTCTACTCATCGCAGGAGCCTTGTTTTCCTACCTATCAGCTCCTTACGCACAAAAAGACCAGGTGCAACTTTTAAAAAATAATGTCAAACTCCAGGAACGCTTGGGTGAAGAAAGATTCAACCAGACAATAGAACGATTAGAAAACCCTTCTAAGTCCGGTATTTTCCTCCGTTCTGTCTTGCTCAGCCCTATAACTATGATTATCGGATTCCTGTTTGCAAGTCTAATAATCATGGTCTTAGGCCGGTTCACTTCAACAGAAGGAAATTTTATCCAGATACTTTCTGTCTACCTTCATGCTAATTTTATCGATAAAATCTTCGGAAATGCCATTCGTTTATTTCTTATCTTCACCAAAAAATCTATGATGCAAACCACAACCAGCCTTGCTCTATTCTTTCCGCGTTTAGAGTTTACTTCTCCTGCATTTATAATATTGAGCCAGTTTGACTTTTTCCAGATTTGGATGTTTGGAATTTTAGGTTTCGGCATTTCCTCAATTCTCAAGATAGATTTAAAGAGGGCATTATTCATTTCATATGGCTTTTGGGCATTAAAAAGCCTTTTTTACATTGCAATCACTATGATTAGTATGCAGTTCCTGGGATAATCTGCTGTATTTCTTGGTTGACACAAAGTTTGCTCCTATATAAAGTATCCGTATGGAAAACATGTTTTTTTCAGGGAATTTGGCAGAAACTACTTTTTCTTTCCTACTTTTTCGCATTTGGAATTCAAATAAATCAGGCCTTTTGAAAATTCAAAGAGAACATCAAACAAAAAACATTGCATTCCAAAGGGGTTCTATAGTCATAGATAAGACATCTTTTAACGAGACATCTTTTCTTGATTTTTTAACTGAGAAAAAAATAATACC
>DAOUSP010000065.1 GCA_030627155.1 Candidatus Aminicenantota bacterium | reverse complement strand
CAATCGTTGTTGACGAGCATGGTGGCGTCTCTGGCCTGGTGACAATGGAAGACCTTATGGAAGAAATCGTGGGCGAAATCCAAGATGAATATGATAAGGAAGCTATTCAAATCGTAAGGAAAGGGCCTTCCGAATATATAGTTTTGGGAGATGCTGAGGTCGAAGAATTGGAAGAGGTTTTCGGAGTCGATTTAGCTGAAGATGAGTTCATCACTGTGAGCGGTCTTATCACACATCATCTTGGGCGGCTCCCTGAACAAGGAGAAAAACTCAATATCAAAGGCCTAACAATAGAAATTCTTGATGTAGCCAAGAAAAAAATAAAAAGATTGCGTATTTTGACTCAGCCCCCCTCAAACAAAAAAAAATAGATTTCAAATAAGGATTAAATATGAAAACAGGTTACGTTGCTCTAATAGGAAGGCCAAATGTGGGCAAGTCCGCCCTTCTAAACAATATCCTTGGCTATAAAGTCGCTATTATTTCTGAAAAGCCGCAGACAACACGAACCAGTATTCTCGGAATAAAAACAACAGAAAAAGGGCAGATTATATTTATAGATAACCCTGGCATCCATAGACCACTTCACAAACTCAATAAAAGGATGATGAAGTTCGTGGAATCTGCCATGGAAACCTCTGACCTCATCTGCCTTTTAATCGATGCGTCATTGAAGTTCGGGCATGGTGACGAGTTTGTAATTGAGAACCTAAAAAAAACATCAACTCCAATATTCCTGCTCATCAACAAGGTAGATATTGTCAAAAAAGAAAAGATTCTACTTATAATCGACAAGTATAAAGACCTTTTGGATTTTAAAGAAATCATCCCAATCTCCGCACTTAAGGGAACAAACCTGAATGTTTTTGAAGAAAAGATTTATGAACACCTCCCAGAATCTGAAAAGCTTTATGCAGATGACGATCTATCTGTTCAATCCCAAAAATTTCTTTTATCAGAGATAATACGCGAAAAAGTCCTTCAGCACGTCCACAAAGAGCTTCCTTTTACAACGGCAGTCTATATCGATTATTTTGATGAGGCCCCAGCAAGCTCAATCATCAAGATCCCTAAAAAGGATACGACTTCATTCAATGGAAAAATAAAGAAATATATTCAGGCATCCATCTTTGTGGAGAAAGATAACCATCGCAAAATCATTATTGGAAAAAGAGGGAGTTTGATAAAAACAATTGGGACAGAAGCCCGCAGGGAAATAGAACGAATATTGGGAGCAAAGGTTTACCTCGATTTAAAAGTCAAAGTCAAAGAAAAATGGCGCGATTCTGCGGATGTTCTGGATTTAATCGAAAGGCAGTAAAAAAAAGTAAAAGTAAAGGTGCTTTCCTATATAAATCGAACAGATTTTGTTTTCTATACCTGCCAAGTTATTTATACATATTCTATGATGATTTGATTTTAAAGCTTTAAAAAAAGAAATGGCTGTGTTAGTATAATTAAAAGTAAACATCCTTAAAGGAGGTTTTTATGAGTAATGACTTTCCAACTATGGAATTTAAACTTCCCAAAATCAAACCTGGAGTCATTAAAATCGTTATTGTGCTTGTTGTTGTAGTAGTCATTCTTTTTGGGTCTTTCTATCAAATCAGACCTGAAGAGATGGGAGTGATTCTTCGTTTCGGAAAATTCGTAAGGACTACAGATCCAGGCCTTCATCTCAAGCTTCCACTTGGCATTGAAACACTAACCAAAGTCCCTGTACAGAGGCAATTGAAATTGGAATTTGGCTTCCGGACCGAAAAGCCAGGAATACGGACTGAGTACAGATCCACAGCAGAAACCATAAGAGAAGCTATCATGCTCACAGGCGACTTGAATGTGGCTGTTGTCGAATGGATTGTCCAGTACAAGATAAGAGACCCATATAAATACCTGTTTAAAATTAGAGATGCCACTTCCACGTTTCGCTACATGAATGAAGCGATAGTGAGAAAGATTATAGGCGACAACTCTGTAGACGAAGTTATTACAATCGGAAGAGCACGTATTGCAATGGAAGCCAAAGAAGATCTCCAAAAGCTATGTGACCTCTACGAGATTGGTATTGAAGTCAATCAGCTTATTCTCCAAGATGTCAATCCTCCTGACCAAGTAAAGCCTGCATTTAATGAAGTAAATGAAGCCCTTCAGGAAAAAGAGAGAAAAATAAATGAATCCTGGTCAGAATACAATAAGGAAATACCCAAGGCAACAGGTGAAGCAAACCAGATGATAATGGCTGCTGAAGGTTATGCCATGGAAAGGGTTAACAATGCCAAAGGAGATGCCAACCGTTTCATATCGATATACAAGGAATATGCACGGGCCCCACTTGTCACACGGAAACGACTGTTTCTTGAAGCCATCAATGATATTCTCCCAAACATTGAGAGAAAAATCATCCTGGATGAGAAGCAGAAAAATGTCATACCTCTACTCAATCTCGGCGAGGAGGTGAAAAAATGACCAAGTCAACAAGAAATATCTTAATTACTGCAGTCATCTTCCTGTTTTTCATTTTACTCATCGACGCTTTTTTCATAGTTTCGGAAACCAATCAGGTTATAATCACACAATTTGGTGATCCAAAAGGTGAGACAATTACAAGCCCTGGACTTCATGTAAAAGTCCCTTTCATACAGAAAGCAAATTACTTTGAGAAACGGTGGCTTGAATGGGACGGAGATGCCAATCAGATTCCAACCAAAGACAAAAAATACATCTGGGTGGACACCTATGCTCGCTGGCGAATCAAAAGCCCTCTTGTTTTCTTTCAAAGAGTACGAGATGAACGAGGAGCACAATCCAGGTTAGATGACATCATAGACGGTGAAACCAGAAATGCCATCGCTAATTTTGACTTAATAGAAATTGTCCGTTCTACTAACCGGGAATTTGAAATAACAGAAGAAATTGCCATTCTCGATATTGCGACCTTGATTCAAAAAATCGAGACCGGAAGAGAAAAGATAGCTCAAATCATTTTAGATAACTCTTCCAAAATAACCTCTGAATTCGGCATTGAACTTAAAGATGTCCGCATCAAAAGGGTAAATTACGTCGATGAAGTGCAGCGTAAAGTCTTTGACCGGATGATAGCAGAAAGGCAAAGAATCGCTTCAAAATACCGATCTGAAGGAGACGGGAAGAGTGCTGAAATTCGCGGCCAGAAAGAGCGGGAGTTAAAAAAGATCACTTCTGAAGCTTACCGTACTGCCCAGGAAATAAAAGGAAAAGCCGACGGAGAAGCCACAAGAATTTATGCGAAGGCATACAATCTGGACCCTGAATTCTATCAATTCATGAAAACTCTTGAAACATACCGCACAACACTGACTAAACAAACATGGCTGCTTCTCTCTACTGATTCAGAGTACTTTAAATATTTGAAAAGCACAAAAAAATAGATTTCACGATCATTCGACGTTGCAACGCTTGTAATTAAATCAGGATTATTCAGGTTTATTGGCTGAGGAATTCGGTAATTTTATATTTATTTGGAAAAAGGGCGGGTGTTCCTCCTGTATGAATAAATAGTATTTGCTCGTCTTTTGTAAAGCATCCTTTCTTAATAAGGTCAATTAATGCCACCATGGCTTTGCCTGTATATACTGGATCAAGAAAAATTCCTTCTTTCAATGCCATAAAGCGAATAGCTTCGGAGACTTCCCTGTTGATGACTCCATATCCCTCTTTGATGTACTCATCAATTACAATAATATCTTCGTCCTCTACTATAAGTTCCAAATGTAATGCTTCAACAGTATCTCTTGCAATTGTGAGGATTTCCTTACTGTAAGCTTCCTTCTCATCAGAAACACTTATGCCTGAGACTTTAATATCCCTGCCAAGAGCTTTGGTGCCAACAACCAATCCTGCCTGTGTCCCACCAGAACCTGAAGCATGGATAATATGATCCACTCGGATACCCTCGTTTTCCACCTGTTCTACTATTTCTGCGGCTGCATTTACATATGCAATCGCTCCTAATGGTTTATCCATAGAGCCCCCAACCATTGAGCCTCCAATAGGAGCCACGTAAGGGGAATGACCTTTCTCTTTAAGTTCGAGGACAATCTTATCAATAATGTCTGCAACATCTTCTTGTTTCATGATCTTTCCTTTTTCTGCATCCATGATTCTGATGTCTGCTCTCAAGATAAAATCAAGAAGGAGATTTCCATCATATTCTTCAGGCAAGTCATAAGTCTTAAAGAGAACAAGGACTGGAGTAATGCCAATTTCTCTCGCTGCTGCAGCAGTCTGAAGGCACCAATTCGATTGCAAACTTGCCCATGTGACAATGACGTCGGCATTTTTTTTCAAGACATCTTGAATGATGAATTCCAATTTACGGGATTTATTTCCACCAAATGCAAGGCCTGTTAGGTCATCACGTTTCATGAATATTTCCGGCCCACCAAGGGCTTCGGATAGATGGTCTAATCTTTGCAAGGGCGTGGGCAGATGAATCAAATTTTTTTTCGGATATTTCTTTATCCTTTCTTTAAGTGTATCAACAGAAAAAGCATTCATTATCCCTCCCATAGAAATTTTTATAGCAAAAAAAGACTTTTAAATCAAAATGATTATTTCAAATCCTTTAAAAGCTTTTCCACACTTTCCTGAGTTCCAGTATTCTATTTTGGAACCATTCGCTAAGGCGGTCGCCATGATAATAAAATATAGGTATCACAATAAGGATAAAAACTGTTGAGCTAATAAGCCCTCCAACCGTTGAGAGAGCTAAAGATGACCAAATCCGTCTTCTACCTGCTTCCAATTGAATAAGTACCAAAGGCAGCATTCCAAGAACTGTTGTGCTGGTTGTCATAAAGATAGGGCGTATTCTTTCTCGTGAACCTTTCAGCACGGCATCGAAGAGAGAAAGACCTTGTTTTCTCTTCAGGTTGATATGATCAACCAGAAGGATGGAATTATTGACAACAATTCCTCCAAGAAGGATTACTCCAACGTAAGCCGAGGAATCAAACGGAAAATCCGCAATGACAAAAGCTACAAAAACTCCGATTAGGGCCAGCGGGACAGCCAGAAGGATAAAAAACGGCTGGATAAACGACTCATACAAAGCAGCAAGAATCATAAAGATGATTACAAGTGAAATTATGATAGCAAATTTTATCTGCCCTTTTTCCTCAGTTGTCATCCACAATTCTTCCTCCAATGAAGCTGAAAAACCTGGAGGAAGTTGAAGCTTTTCATAGACTGCTTTTTTATATTTCTCTGCAGCTTTGTATGGCCCTCTAAATTCCCACATTACTGTTTGCTGAAACTGCTGATTTTCCCTATCGATTGACCCTGCAATCGGTCTTTCTTCTATGTTAGATATTTCTCCTAACCTTAGATACTCCCCTTTACGCGTATGAATAAATGTATCCTGAAGATCCTTAAAATCCATCCTGGCTGCTTCTGGGAACTTCAAGGAGAGCTCTATTTCCTTGCCTTCCATTCTTACTCTTAGTGGGTAGAGCACTCTTCCTTGAATAAATGAAGAAATGAAAAAATAAAGATACTGAGGGTCAACATCATACTTCCTCAATTTATCCTTATTGATTTTTAAAATATATTCGAAGGAATCAAGCCGCCACCAGCCATAGCGACTCGAGACAATTCTGACTTCCTTTATTCTCGGGTTCGTCTTTAATGACCTCTCAAGAGAAGCAGTGATTTCTTTTAACTTTTTCAGGTTATAACCATAGAATTTTATTCGGGAATCATAATATGTTCCGCTTCCAAAACTGGAATAATAACCTTGGGGGTCAAACCCGTAAATCCCGACTCCAATGCCCGCAAAATTTGTTGCCAGTTGTATTAATTCTTCCTTCAGAAGATAAGGCCGAAATGAGTTCTCGATTTGAGGAGGAAATGATATAACAATGCTTGCATGCTCTGGAGAAATAGAAGAATTGATTTCTTTCTCATATTTTTTTTCCAATATTCTTTGTTCGAATTTTTTTACTACTGTATCTGTGTCTTCTATATCTGTTCCTGGAGGTGTACTGATAGAGACTACAAGTCTTTCTTTTGAATACCATCTAAAAAACTCTCCAAGTGTTACTTCAGATCTGAACCATTTGTAGGTTCCATAAAAAATAACCCCAATAATAAGGATGACCTCCACAGGATGGCCAAGAAGCTTTTTCAATATTTTCTCATAGGCCTCCCTGAACCTCTCTTTTTTCTCTTTCCTTAGTTTTTCCAGCATTTTCGGGCTAAGGGCTGGTATCAAAGAAAAAGACACAAAAAGCGAAGCTGCCAGAGCAGAAGATATGACAATCGCTAAAGGCAGATAAAATATTCTCAGCCTTCCCTGAAAATAAGCGAATGAAAAGAAAACACTTATTGTAGTAAGGGTGGATGCCAAAACAGGAAGAAACACCTCTTTGGCTCCCTGTACTGCTGCCTGTACAGGCGGTACTTTTTTTTCTTTCAGACGCAGCACATTCTCAAATACCACAATAGAGTTATCGACAAAAAGGCCGAAACCTAAGGCAAGTCCGCCCAGGGTCAACATGTTTATAGAAATCTTGAAAAAATAAATGAGATTAAAAGTAATAAAAACAGAAAAAACAATGGACGACAAGACCAGAATAGAAGGCTTGACGCTTTGTAACACCAAAAACACAAGCACGAAAATGACAGAGATAATGATGGCAATAAGCAAGTAAAGCTCTTTAAGATTTTCCTGTATCTCCTTGCTTTCATCATCCACGACTCTAAAAATCAGGTCTGGAGGAAGAGTTTTTTTGATTTCCTCTATTTTCTGCTTTACGGCTTTTGCTACTTTCAGAGTACTCGTTCCCCTTTCTTTTTGGATGAGAAGACGGATAGTGGGTTGCCCATTTATTCTATTTATATAATAAATATCTGTATAAGAAGGGAAAATGCGTGCTACATCTTTTAGCT
>DAOUSP010000092.1 GCA_030627155.1 Candidatus Aminicenantota bacterium | reverse complement strand
CCCAGTAAAAGAACAACAGGGGATATAATAATAAATTTCCCTCTGATCTTCAATAGACCAGCTAAACGAGTGAGGAGTGAGGAGTAAGGAGTGAAGAGTGAAACAGATAGAAGAGCTAGACTTGCTAGACCAGCTAGATGGAAACGAGATTGCCGCGCTCCTTACAGTCGCTCGCAATGACGGGAAAGGAATGAGGAGTGAGTAGGGGACAGCGTTTTACAGGTAACCTCAAGAAGTAAATATTTTATTATTATAAGAATAATTCACAAATAATCAGATATGAAGTATTTATAGCACTTTTTGGTAGAAGCATCATTAGTATTAGCTTTTATCTTTGAGACGCATCCGATTATTTGGGATAAGTCAGGCTAATTGACAGTGGAGGAGTCTAATGATAATATTTTGGCCTTATGCTAAAAAAAAGTTGGTTTCGGTTTGGTCTGGTTTTCATTGTTTCTATAGTGTTGCTATATCTTTTTTTCCGGAGTGTTGAATGGAAAGAAGTCTTGGGTTATTTGCTCGATATTAAAATAAAATATCTGATACTTTTATTTATACTTGCTCCTTTCCATCTTGTAACTCGGGCAGTTCGCTGGGATTATCTATTGATGCATGAGAAAAAGGGAGTGAAGTTTTTCAATCGATTTGCTGGTAATGCTGTTGGGTTTACTGTAACTCTTGTTTTTCCAGGCCGGTTGGGAGAGCTTGTTAAGCCATTGTACTTAGCCAAAAAAGAAGACATCCGGAAAGGATTTGCTATAGGAACAGTCGTTGTAGAGCGAATCTTCGATATAATTACCATGTGTTTTCTTCTGGGTTTGTTTCTACTATCAAAGCCCCTTTATTCGTCTTATTTCAATGCGAATGAAGAAGCGTATTCTAATTTATATTTTTGGGGAACTATCGGATCAATAATAGGTCTTGCTCTCTTCGTTTTGATTCTGGTTATTTATTTTTTTAAGGAGAAAACTCTTTCAGTTACTGCATTTTTCTTGAAGCCATTTCCTCATAAAATATCCACGAAGGTTCTTAAATTAACAGAAGAATTTATTGAAGGGTTAAAATTTTTTCATTCGTTAGGAAATTTACTTACGTATATAGTATTATCTTTTGTGGTCTGGTTGGGCATTGTTTTATATTATTGGGTATTCTTTTTTGCGTATGATATTTCTCTACCTTTCTTTTTCATTTTACCTTATGTTTTTTTGATTCTGATTGGAGCTTCTATCCCCACTCCAGGAATGGTTGGAGGGTTTGATTATTTCAGCAAGTTGGGGTTGACCACTCTTTATGGAATCAATGCAAACCAGGCCGTAGGAATGACAATTGTTGTGCATTCCATTCAGGTTGCAGTGACTTGCATTATTGGATATGTTATATTATGGAAAGAAGGGCTTTCAATATTTCAAGTCAAAAAAATGGGAGAAGAGGCTGAATCATGAAGTGTCCGTACTGTGGATATGAGGAGAGCAAGGTGATTGACTCCAGGGAAAGCAAGAATGGAATGACAATCCGGCGTAGACGGGAATGTCTTTCCTGTGCTAAGAGATTTACTACATATGAAAAGATAGAGGAAGTTCCTTATATGGTTGTCAAAAAGGATGGACGGAGGCAGCCCTTTGATGGCCAAAAGCTACTGCGTGGAATGATTAAAGCATGTGAGAAGCGGCCTGTTCCGGTTACCACACTGGAAGAAATCGTAGATGAGATTGAGTCGATGCTGCAGGAGAGGCCTGAGAAAGAAATGAAGGCCTCTGAGATAGGCAAGCTTGTAATGGAGAAGCTAAAAGCTCTGGATAAGGTGGCGTACGTACGGTTTGCTTCTGTGTATAGGGAATTCAGAGATGTTCTGGAATTCAAGCATGAATTGGAGAATCTGTTAAAAGAGAAATAGCTTCCACAAAATGGCCAGAAAAATAACACCTGTTTTAAAAACAGAAAGATAGAAGAAAAAATTAATAGAATTGAGGTCATGGGGGTAGAAAGAGAAAAGGAAGTCGAAGTGAAAATTCACAAGTCTAACGAATAGAGATGGAGGAAAAAATGGGCAAGGCAGACAGTGATTTTGAAGAAAAACTTGAGGACATAAGCGAAGACAAGGACCAAAAACTTCATGTTCCGAAAAAGTTACCGGTTCTTATGCTGAGGGATATCGTTGTTTTTCCGTATATGATTGTTCCGTTATTTGTCGGAAGGGAGAAGTCAAAGAATGCAATCGATCATGCACTCTCAACCCACAGAATGATTCTTCTTGTCACACAGAAGAATATGGAGGTAGAGGAGCCAAAAAGAGATGATATTTATGACATAGGCACAGTTGCGATGGTTATGCGCATGCTTAAGCTCCCGGATGGGCGTGTGAGGATTCTTGCACAAGGTCTTGTGCGGGCTAAAATAGAAGAACTGGAAGAAGATAAGCCCTTTTATTCAGCTAACCTTACAGTGCTTCATGACGTAGAACCAGAAGAGAAATCAATAGAGGTAGAGGCTTTAATCCGCAATGTCCGCTCTGGCCTGGATAATGCTTCTTCCTTAGGAAAAGATATTCCCCCCGAGATAATAATTATTACAGCTAATATCGATGAGCCAGGAAGGCTTGCAGACTTAGTTGCAGCAAATCTGGATTTGAAAGTCAAAAATGCGCAAGATATCTTGGAAGTTACAGATACAACTAAACGACTGAAAAAAGTCTATGAGCATTTGACAAGGGAGCTTGAACTCCTGGATGTTCAGTCAAAAATCAGCAGTGAAGCTAGAGGAGAAATGGATAAACTTCAGAAGCAGTATTTTCTACGGCAACAGCTCAAAGCCATACAAAAAGAATTGGGAGAGGAAAGTGAAATCCAGGAAGAGGTAAGAGCTTATAAGAAGAAATTAAAGAAGTTAAAGGTTTCAACTGAAGTGCGGGAAGAACTCGAAAAACAGATTAACCGCCTGGTCCAGATGCACCCTGAATCTGCAGAAACAGCAGTAGTGCGTAATTATTTGGACTGGATGTTTGCTCTTCCCTGGAACAACAGCACTGTGGACAATTTGGATTTGCGCAAAGCCAAGTTAATTTTAGATGAAGATCACTATGGCTTGGATAAAGTAAAAGAAAGAATTCTTGAATATTTAGGCGTGCGAAAGCTTTCCAAAAAAATCAAAGGTCCAATTCTTTGTTTTGTAGGACCTCCAGGTGTTGGAAAAACATCACTTGGCCGTTCTATTGCAAGGTCATTAGGAAGAAAATTTATTCGCATTTCACTTGGAGGCATAAGAGATGAAGCCGAAATTAGAGGGCACCGCAGGACCTACGTAGGAGCTATGCCGGGGCGAATTATTCAGGGATTAAGGCGATGCAGCTCCAATAACCCTGTTTTCATGATGGATGAGGTGGATAAAATCGGAGCGGATTTCCGTGGGGATCCTTCATCAGCCCTTTTGGAGGTTCTTGACCCTGAGCAGAATTATTCCTTCAGGGACCATTATCTTGGAGTCCCGTTTGACCTTTCTAAAGTCATGTTTATTACAACTGCAAATATTCTGGACCCAATTCAACCTGCCTTTCGTGACAGGATGGAAATTATCTCACTTCCAGGATACACAGAAGAAGAAAAGCTTCAGATTGCGCTTCGCCATCTCGTTCCGAAGCAAATTGAAGAGCATGCTTTGAACGAAAAGTTGATATCTTTTACAAAGGGAGCAATAAAAAAGATCATATCCCTTTATACCAGGGAAGCAGGAGTGCGTAACCTTGAGAGAGAAATTGCAACTGTTTGCCGGAAGATTGCAAGACGAGTAGCCGAAGGAAAGAAAAAAATTACCAGGATAACATCTCAGAACATCGAAAAATATCTTGGTCCTTCTAAAATTTTTCGAGACCAAATTCTCAAGAAAAACCAGGTTGGAGTAACGACTGGTGTAGCCTGGACATCAACTGGGGGTGAAATTCTTTTTGTTGAGGCCACAAAAATGAAAGGAAAGGGGAACCTTTTCCTTACAGGCTCTTTGGGAGAAGTGATGAAGGAATCGGCACAAGCTGCATTGAGTTATGCGCGGGCTCACACAAAAGAATTTGGAATTGATACTGCCATATTTTCTCAAAACGATTTTCATATTCATATTCCTGAAGGAGCCATTCCTAAAGATGGCCCCTCAGGAGGAGTCACAATTGCCACATCATTGTTATCTGTGTGCACTAATCGGAAAGTCAGATGTAATATAGCTATGACAGGTGAGATTACATTGAGAGGCAATGTGCTTCCTGTTGGAGGGACAAAAGAAAAGGTTTTTGCAGCCCAACGCGCAGGTGTTAAGAGGATGATTTTGCCTGCGGCCAACAAGAAAGATTTAAGTGATATTCCAAAGAAAATCAAGAAAGAAATGGAATTTATATTTGTTGAACATATAAATGAAGTATACCAGCATGCTTTGGAGCCACCTCTTAAAGAAAAAGCAAAAAGTTGAAGATAAAGCACTTAAGGGAAAGAGACATTCTATCATCTATACGGAAGGAATTCTCTGCATCATTCCCAGGGCTGCTTCTTGGGATCGGGGATGATGCTGCTGTTGTACGGCCAGGGAAAAAGCTTTTACTTTTAACAAAAGACCTGCTTATCGATGGTGTTCATTTCATCTCCTCCAAACATCCTCCTTTTCTTTTAGGAAGAAAGAGTCTGAATGTAAACTTAAGTGACATTGCAGCCATGGGAGGAATGCCTAAGTATGCACTCCTTGGACTTGGTATTCCATCAAGCTTTAAGCAGGATTGGCTTGAAAAGTTCTTTTCCGGCTTGAAATCAGCAGCTGTTGAACAAGATGTGACACTGATTGGTGGCGATGTTTCCCAGGCAAGGAAATTAACTGTTTCTGTTACTATAATGGGAGAAGCTAAGTCAATTATTACGCGGAAAGGGGCTAAGCCAAATAATGCAATTTATGTATCTGGAACGTTAGGAAATGCAAAGCAGGGTTTATTGCTTTTAAAAAAAGGAGTTAAATTAGGAGATAGTAAAGAATCTGATTATTTACTAAAGAGCTTTCTTGACCCTTCTTCACAAGTCTCTTTAGGGATAGAACTTAACCGGCTACAAGCTGCTTCATCTATGATAGACATAAGTGACGGGCTGTCTGTGGATTTACTACACATATGTCAGGAAAGCGGATGCGGGGCCCTTATTCATCTGGATAGCCTCCCGCTTTCGTCAGGCTTGCTTTCGTTTCAAAGGCGCCCCTTCAACTTTGCACTTCATGGTGGAGAGGACTACCAGCTTCTTTTTTCTGTTCCCACCGAAAAAGAAGGGAGTATTTTTAAGTTGCAAAAAAAATACAAAATCACCCTTATCGGCCAGATAATCAAAGAAAGAAGAGTATATGTGATTGACCGTCGCGGAAAGAAAAGGCCGCTTCCTGCCAGAGGATTCCAGCACTTCGATTAAATTTTTTCATCCAAAGTCGCATCCTCCATCCCCTTAAATTCATCCGATAATTGCTCCTTAACAAAGTACTTCTATATTATAGATGCTCATTATTGTGATGAGCCCATCCAAATTATAAAAATATAAGGAAGGATTTCTGCGTTTTATTATTCGAAATTGTTTCAAATGAAAGAATTTATGTGTTGACAAAAGAATCCTATTTTTATATTTCAT